>JARRRH010000161.1:0-5570 GCA_037380925.1 Deltaproteobacteria bacterium
CTTTCAAACATGGGGACTGACTCTCATCACGGCAAGCCACACAGCATTCATAACCGGACTCAACGTCATCATAGTCCCGATCCTTTCACTCATTTTTCTGAGGAGGACGCCCGCGCCCTTAGCGGGCGGAGGCGTAGTCCTTGCCGCGGCGGGACTTTACGTTCTCACCGGCGGAGCACCCACCGAGAGGAGCCCCGGCGAGTTGTTGGTTTTCATGTGCCCCGTTTCAGTCGCCTTTCACATCCTGCTCACCGGGTACTATTCGGTCCATCTCGAAGCCATTGGCCTTGCCACTTGGCAGCTGGGCACTGTCGCTGCCCTCAGTTTTGGGTTTTCACTGGCCAGGGGGTCTTTGGATGTCCTGTTTCCTGCGCCCGTGTGGGCGGCCGCCGGCTTTACCGCAGTCCTTGCCACTGTTTTTGCCTTCGCGGTTCAAACCTATTCGCAACGATATACCCCGCCCACCAGGACAGCCCTGATTTTCACAGCAGAGCCGGTTTTCGGAGCCCTTTTTGCACACTGGTACGGCGGCGAGCTTCTCTTGAAGCAGCACTTTGTGGGTGGGGGCCTCATTTTTCTGGGCATGGTTCTGTCCCAAATCAGGCCCCTTGTGTGGAGCCGGTTGTGATTGCCTGGCAATGCCATGATATGAGAACATCTAGCCCCAGAAATTCCTATACCTTTTCAAAGGCTGAACCATGGCTGAGCGAGACATCGTGATTTATAACCACCCCAACCCTGAGATGAAATCCTTTCTACTGAGCGAGGAAATTTCATCCCCCCGTGTGGAGCACCTGAAGAACCCCCTGACAAGAGAAGCCAAGGCTTCCTTGAAGTCGCTCGGCGTGGTGGGGGCGCAGGTTGCCGGAGATATCATGGCCATTTCGGGCGTGGCCGCACTCGAAATCAAACCCAAAGAGATCAGGGTGAAAAAAGAGGTGACCGCCTCCTGGGACGATATTCAGGAGAAGGTCCTCGAGATCTTGCGCACAGCCTTAAAAAGAAAACAGATGAAGCTCGTCAGGCGATAGCCGAACAGGGCATCTGCTCGCTCCCTGCCTACCCCCTTGACCATGTTTGCTACCGTCTGTAGAATGCCACCGGCGTTCCGGAGAAACGCCACAGCGGCGAGGGTGCGTTATTTAAGGAATTGGAAGGATTCCAAAAATAAGGAGTTCCCATAATGGCCCACCCATCAAAAAATGCGCTCATGAAAGAGCTGCAGATCGGTAGCGGTCAACCCCGGAAAGTGCGGGCTCCCCGCGGCAAAGAGCTCCACTGTAAGGGATGGCCGCAAGAGGCCGCTTTGAGGATGCTTTGCAACAACCTGGATCCTGAGTGCGGCGAGAAGCCCCTGGAACTTATCGTGTACGGGGGCACCGGCAAGGCGGCCCGGAACTGGGCCTGTTTCGATGCCATCGTGCAATCTCTCCTTGATCTGGACAACGATGAGACGTTGCTGGTCCAGTCCGGCAAACCTGTGGGCATCGTGAAAACTCACACCCTGGCTCCCCGGGTGCTCATTGCCAACTCCAATCTCGTCGGGCACTGGGACAACTGGGATCATTTTCACGAGCTCGATCGAAAAGGACTCATGATGTACGGCCAGATGACAGCGGGTTCCTGGATTTACATCGGCACTCAGGGCATTCTGCAGGGAACCTATGAAACCTTTGCAGCCCTGGCCGAGAAGCATTTTAACGGCCCGCTCTCGGGGCGCATCGTGGTAAGCGGCGGCCTGGGAGGTATGGGCGGCGCCCAGCCCCTTGCTGTCACTCTGAATGAGGGCGTCTGTCTCTGCGTGGAGGTCGATCCCCGGCGCATTCAAAGGCGGCTGGATACCCGGTATCTGGACACCATGACTGGGAATCTTGATGAGGCTGTGGCCATAGCCCGGAAGGCAGCTGCGGAAAAGAGATCCCTCTCCATCGGTATTCTCGGCAATGCGGCCGACGTGCTGCCGGAAATGGTGAGGCGGGACTTTATTCCTGATGTGGTGACAGATCAGACCAGCGCCCATGATGAGCTCAATGGGTACGTACCTGCGGGTTTGCCCTATGACGAAGCGCTGGCTCTGCGAAAAAGTGATCCAAGAAAATACATGGATAGGGCCCTCGATTCCATGGCCGTTCACTGCCGAGCCATCCTGGACATGAAAGCGCGTGGCGCCGTGGCTTTTGATTACGGCAATAATCTCCGCGCTCAGGCCCAAAAGCGGGGTGTCCAGAATGCCATGGACTATCCCGGATTTGTTCCCGCCTACATACGGGATCTCTTCTGTGAAGGGGAAGGGCCCTTTCGCTGGGCCGCCCTTTCCGGAGATCCCCAAGACATTGCGGTCACAGACCAGGCTCTCATCCAGGCGTTTCCGGACAAAAAGCGTCTGGTCCGATGGCTGGAACTCGCAGGTGAAAAAGTCTCCCACATGGGCTTACCGGCACGCATCTGCTGGCTCGGCTACGGTGAAAGAGACAAGGCAGGCCGGATCTTCAATGACCTGGTTGCATCCGGGAGAGTCGTTGCCCCCATCGTCATCGGCCGCGATCATTTGGACTGCGGTTCCGTGGCCTCTCCCTACCGTGAGACAGAGGCCATGAAGGACGGATCCGATGCGGTCGCGGACTGGCCCCTCCTCAACTGCATGGTGAGTGTGGCTTCCGGAGCCAGCTGGGTTTCTTTTCACGACGGCGGCGGTGTGGGCATCGGTTATGCCATGCACGCAGGTCAGGTGACGGTTGCGGACGGCACCATGGAAGGTGAATTCCGGGTGAGCACGGTTTTGCGAAATGATCCCGCCACCGGCATTATTCGCCACAGCGATGCAGGCTACGACCGGGCTCTACAGGTGGCCCGAGAGCGTGGCGTGAAAATACCCATGATCCGCTAAATCGTTATTAATCCACCGGCTATGCCGGTGAGGATTGAAAATGTTTTGCCTTCCTGTGCAAGATGTGTACAAGGCTCAAAATTCGAAATCCGAAGCACGAAATCCGAAACAAATTCTAATTTTCGAATGTTCAAAACAAAGAGTCATTAATTGGGTATCCTCGAGGTTAAGAAGAAGTTTTGGTCATTGGGATTCTGGTCATTTGGTATTGCCCTTCGACCTCGCTCAGGGTGGTGGGTCCTTCGATTTAACTCAAGACCGCGAGGCTCTCGAACGGCCTCTCCAACCATTTCGAAATTCGGATTTCGACCTGCCCGCCAGGCTATTTGTCGTATCCTCATCGAAGAGACCCGACCTCGCCTCCTGGCGAAGACTTACCAGAAGCTGTCAATCCAGGCAAGGCAGGCGGGTATTCGGATTTAGGAGTAGCGGGAAACTGTTTTCGAGTCCTGTTTTAGGCTCTTTATCGTACTGCCACTCATGCTGGTGGTCGACGATTTTTTTGGAAGATTCTCATCATGCCGAATCCTTTGATCGAATGTGTGCCCAACTTTAGCCAAGGCCGTGAT
This sequence comes from Deltaproteobacteria bacterium, assembly GCA_037380925.1. Classification (GTDB taxonomy): domain Bacteria; phylum Desulfobacterota; class DSM-4660; order Desulfatiglandales; family HGW-15; genus JARRRH01. The sequence continues at coordinate 3,457 of JARRRH010000161.1, forward strand.
GTGATCGATGCGCTCTGGGTGAATGTGCACCTTGCAACCATGACGGAGGCTGCGCCTTACGGAGCGGTGGACGAGGGAGCTCTAGCCGTATGCGGGCGCAAACTCGCGTGGGTGGGCAAGAGAAAAGCCCTACCCCAGGAGATCGAGTCCAGAGCAGCCAAGATCTGGGACGGTGAAGGAGGGTGGATTACGCCGGGGCTGGTGGATTGCCACACCCATCTCGTGTACGCCGGCACCAGAGCCCACGATTTCGAACTGAGGCTTCGGGGGGCGACCTACGAGGAAATCGCCCGCCGGGGCGGCGGCATCCGATCCACAGTTTCCGCCACCCGCCAGGCCGACGAGGCAGAGCTTTTCCGCCAAAGCGCCCAAAGGCTCTTGTCCTTGATCGAGGAAGGGGTCACCACCCTGGAGATCAAGTCCGGCTACGGCTTGGAACGGGACACGGAGCTTCGGATGCTTCGGGTTGCCCGCCGTCTGGGCGAGGCTTTCCCGGTCACTATATGCCCTACCTTTCTGGGGGCTCATGCTCTGCCCCCCGAATTTGAGGGTCAGGCTGACGCTTACATCAACTTTCTTTGTAACGACCTTACTCCCGAAGTGGCGGCCCATGGCCTGGCTGATGCTGTGGACGCATTCTGCGAAACCATAGGATTTACCCTTGAGCAAACCGAGCGGATTTTCCAGTCCGCTCAACGACACGGACTTCGCATCAAGCTTCACGCAGAACAGCTCTCAGATCAGGGGGGTGCCGCCCTGGCCGCGAGGTATGGAGCACTGTCGGTTGACCATTTGGAATTCCTTTCTGAAGCCGGAGTTACGGCGATTGCGGAGAGCGGAACCGTCGCCGTGCTTTTGCCCGGAGCCTTTTATTTTCTTGGCGAGACCAAGCTCCCTCCGGTGCCCTCACTCCGCCGCGCCGGTGTCCCCATGGCCGTGGCAACGGACTGCAACCCCGGCACCAGTCCGGCCGTGTCCATTCTCCTGATGCTCAACATGGCGTGCACCCTTTTCCGGTTGACCCCCGAGGAGGCCCTCGCCGGGGCGACGCGCCACGGTGCCAGAGCGCTCGGTCTTGATGATCGTATCGGCACCCTGGAAGCCGGGAAGGATGCCGATTTCGTGGTGTGGGCTATCTCCGAGCCTGCTGAACTGGCCTATGCGCTCGGGGCCAACCCTTGTCGTCAAGTTGTCCGCCACGGCGTTGTGGTCAAAACTCGGCGAGGAAGACTTGGCGGGTAAAATTAAGATGGGGATCAGACCGATTGCAACCCATGCAAAGCAATACAGCAGTGTCACCTCAGCTCTCCCACTATCCTTTCCACCTCTTGAACCAGCTTCCCGTTCTTGAGCAACCCCAACACCGCTTGAATGTCATTGGACAGAACCCTGTCCTTTTCCAAATGTGGAACCGCGCTCCTGATCACCTGGTAAGCCGCAAAAGTCCCCTCCCCTGGTTTCAAATTGGTGAAGAGGTCCATGGCCTGAGCAGCGCACATGAGCTCAATGGCGTTTACGATCTCAGAATTGTTAAGTATTTCTCGACACTTCCGCGCAGAAAGGGCCCCCATGGACACATGGTCCTCCTTGTTGGCTGAGGTGGGGATGGAGTCTACACAGGCGGGATGGCACAGAGCTTTGTTTTCAGAAACCAGGGCAGCGGCCGTGTATTGAGCGATCATGAACCCGGAGTTAAGACCGCCGTCGCTCACCAGAAAAGCGGGCAGCCCGCTCAATTGAGGATTCACCAGGCGTTCCACACGGCGCTCCGAGATATTGGCCAACTCAGAAATCGCCATACCCAGGAAGTCCATGGCCAGGGCCACGGGCTGGCCATGGAAATTCCCACCCAGCAAAACTTCCTGTGATTCCGGGAAGATGAGAGGGTTGTTCGTGGAAGCGTTCATTTCCGTTTCCACAACACCCTTGGCGTACTGAATGGCATCCTTGCTGGCCCCATGGACCTGGGGAGAACAACGCAGCGTGTAGGCATCTTGGATACGGGAGCAATCCTTGTGCGATGTGATGATTTCGCTGTTTCGGGTGATGCGTGCCATGTTGTCCGCCGCTTCGGCTTGCCCCTTGTGGGGCCGGACCCGGTGGATTCGCGAATC
>JARRRH010000162.1:0-8578 GCA_037380925.1 Deltaproteobacteria bacterium
CACTCCCTCCTTCATCCCACTCGTTTTTACTATCAGAAAAACAGGCAAACTAGTACAGGAGGGGCAGGAAAATATCAAAGACCAGAATATCTTCCTCGATATCATGGGGCTGGTGTCTTACACCCGCCGGAATTCGGAGGAAGCTTCCTGCCTCCACATCAAAATCGCCTTCACCTTCCACCCACATTTTACCCTTCCCTTCTAAATGATAGGTTATGTCATCTTGGTCATGAACGTGGGCGGGCACTTGGGCCCCTTTTTTCACTTTCACCATCACAACGGTCAAATCGACATTGTCCATTTCGTGGGTGAGCAGCTTCTTGATGAATAAATCTTTGAAGACAGGGTGGTCGTTCCACGAAAGGTCCTGAACTTTAAGATTTTTTATCATGATCTCCTCTTTCCAAAGGTAACCATACAGTGGATTCTGGTCTCTTTAAGAGATTCTAAGCTCTTCCGACAAGCCTAAAACCGCCCAAGAGAAGCCTCAATTATTCAGCTTGCTCGGTAACGCACAAACATCTAAATCTTTCTGTCCCTGTCAGCCCAATATTTTTCACGCAGAACTCTCTTTAGAATTTTGCCCTGGGGATTCCTAGGCAACCCGTTTACGAACTCCACAGATCTCGGTTTTTTATAACTTGCAAGAGACTTCCTACAAGAGTCTATAATCTCCCTTTCAGTCACTTCATGACCAGGTCGCAAGACGACAAAGGCTTTGACCGCTTCCCCCCATGTGTCATCGGGCACCCCGACCACGGCACACTCCGACACCATGGGGTGTTCATAAATCACTTTCTCTACTTCTGCAGGATAAATATTTAGTCCACCACTAATGATCATGTCCTTTTTCCGGTCCACCAAATAAATGTAATAATCTTCGTCGTAAGTGGCCAAGTCTCCCGTATGAAGCCAGCCATCCTTAACCACCTTTAGCGTTTCTTCCTTGTTGTTCCAATATCCTTCCATCATATCATTGCTCTTCACAAGGATTTCACCGACTGTATGGGGAGGAACTTCTTCTCCCTTTTCGTCTACCAGCCTTACGGATACTCCATAGCAAGGTCTTCCGCAGGACTTCAGCCTCTTTGAGGCCTGCTGATCGGAGAGGCCGCTAATGCTGTGCTGCTTCCTTCGCAAGCAGGTCACATTAGGTCCTGTTTCTGTGAGCCCATAAGGCTGCATAAAAATATTCCCAAATATGCTGAGGGCCTTTTTTAGCGGACCGGCGGGCATTGGGGCGGTTGCGTAAAAAATCATTCTTAACGAAGAGAGATCGTATCTTTTTATCTCTGGAAATTCTATGAGTTGCATAATGGTTACTGGAACCATCTGAAGGTTCGTAATAGAGTGATTTTGGATAGTCGTTAGTATGACTTCCGGGTCAAAGCCCCGTAATTTGGCGATGACTATGGAACCCCCAACGTATGCGGTTGCCAGCACCCAAACCCACCCTGCCGTATGGCAGATGGCAGGAACATTCAGAAGATATACGTCATCATGGTTGAGTTCCCCATCAATCACGCAATTAACGGCGCCCATCAATCGGCCGCGGTGATTATGCACAACGCCTTTTGCCCTTCCCGTAGTTCCGCTCGTATAAAAAATCTCAGCAATATCACCTTCTGAAACCCACTCCTCAGGTGGCTCCACCGATGAACTGGGTTGAATCAAACTTTCATATTCCTTAGCCCAATCGAGATCCTCCCCTATACAAATGTAATTCAAAGAGAAGTGTGACTTAAAACCGGATGCAATATTAGAAAACTCATTTCCGAAAATGAGCGTTGTGGGAGTTGAATCATTCAGAATATGGACTAATTCTTCAACAGATAATCTGAAGTTTAGTGGCACATAAATCAGACCGGCTTTTGCGCAAGCAAAGATGCTCTCCAAATACTCTATGGAGCTATAAGCCAATATGGCAATGCGGTCTCCCTTTCTGCACCCCAAGCCAACCAGAGCATTTGAGAAACGGTTCACCCGCTCATTTAGCTCTCTCCAAGTCAATTCTTTTGGTGAATCTACCACAGCCCTTTTATCAGGATAATACTTGGCATTCAGCCGTAAGACATCACCAATGCCCCTCATGGAAAATAAACACCTTTCCCTAAACAGCGATTATCTAACCACCAAGAAATCAAGATCAGCATGTGATGATTCAAGATTGAGGATCTCCCACACGTTAGCTGAACGCAAGGCCCATTGTCATGAAGGGTCCTATGTCATTTCGCCACAAACTTGGGTTTTCTTTTTTCAAGGAACGCCCTCACGCCCTCCTTCATGTCCTGGGTTTCAAAAAGAGCAGCAAAAAGCTCTGCCTCCTTCTTTAAGCCTTCTTCAAATGCCAGGTCTATGCCTTCGTTGATAGCCTTCTTGGCATTTCTTACAGCAATAGGGCCTCTCAATAAAACTCGCTTTGCCAAACTTTTTGCCTCTGCAACCGCTTTACCCTTTGGCGCTATCCTTTCTACAAGCCCAATCCTTTTTGCTTCATCTGCAGGGATCGGGTCTCCTGTACAGATCAGTTCTTTGGCCTTTCCCATTCCAACCAGCCTCGGCAAGCGTTGCGTACCTCCAGCGCCTGGCAACAGTCCCAGGCCGACTTCTGGAAATCCAAACACCGCAGATTCATCCGCTACCCTGATGTCGCAGGACAAAGCAACTTCACAGCCTCCTCCCAGAGCTAATCCGTTAACAGCAGCAATCACGACTTTATCGAATTTCTCAATTTTCAAGAGCACTCGTTGTGTGCCGGTCGACATTTCGAAAGCTTGTTTTGGATTCTTCTCCGATATCATTTTAATGTCCGCGCCTGCGATGAAAGCTTTGGTCCCGCCACCTGTGACAATGACCGCGCCGACCTCGCTGAGAGTACCTAGTTCGTCAAATACATCCGCTATTTCATCCTCGACTTGGCGATTCAGAGCATTCACTGGAGGCCGATCAACCGTCACCACCGCAATCGCATCATCGGTCTGAAAATGAATAAATTGCTTCATACCTGGCATTTCTCCTCCTTTAAATTTGTACCGGATACGTATTTGGCTTCATTAGAAGGGTTCGAGCTTATTGAACAAGATCATAACCATCACCTGAGCAACATCTCCCAGAGTGACAGCCGAGTGACCTCTGTCATCGAAGTCACTGGCGGCGAGTTCGCATATTTCAGCGATCGCTTGGTGAGTTTTTGCGGTAAATGTCTAGATCTTTTCCTCCTCTGGGTGCCTATTGGGAGCGGGGTGTTTAATTTTAGAAATTTTGCTACAAACCGGCCAGCTGGTATTTTGATGCCATTAATTTTCATATGTGTCAAGAGGAAATATGAGAGTAGTTTCATCAGAAATATTCCCTTTTCTGCCTTATCAGCCTAACGTTTCAACACCGTGAGTACGGCCTGGGGACCAGCGCCTCCGCCTTGGACAAATCCAACCTTGGCTCCTTCAATCTGCCTAGGACCTGCCTCGCCTCTTAATTGATAAAATACCTCAGCGATCTGGGCGATACCAGTAGCTCCTGTTGGATGTCCTCGCCCCATAATCCCGCCGTCCGTGTTTGCCGGCAGCTTACCATCCCTTTCAAAATACCCTTCTCTCATAAGCTCCGGGGCTTGACCAGCCTTACAGAAGCCACATTTTTCAACATTCCATAAGAATGCCGGTGAAAAGGGGTCATAAACCTGAATCACATCCATGTCCGCCGGGCCGCAACCTGAAGACTCCCAGGTTTGTTTTGCGGCAAGCTCAATGCAATCCAAATTTTTAGCCTTGTTGCTTAAGGAAACACTCCCGCCAGAAAAAGCGGTGCCGTAAGTTGCGCTGGTCTGGACAACAGACGTTATCGTTACCGCATCTTTTTTGGACTTAAGCTTATCTTTGCTGCAAAAAATAGCGGCCGCCCCTCCATCCGCATTCGCACAGCTCATTAACAGATTTATCGGTGATGCTATCATGCGAGAGTGGAGAATCTTCTCACGGCTCACCTCTTGCCTAAACATGGCATTCGGATTCAGAACGGCGTTTTTTCGTTCCATCACAGACACCCCAACAAAATCATCCACCGTTGCTCCATGGTCCTCCATATACCTTACGGAAGTGCACGCAGCCTCTGCTGGTAATACATCGAGTCCCATCAGTCTCATCCATCTTGGCATAGCCTGATTGTCCAGCAACCCCGGGGGAAGGGTCTCAGCGCCAACCACCAAAACCACATCATGGACTCCGAGAGCAACCCTTGTGTAGGCCAGCTTTATGGCCGCTTCCGAGCTATGGCCGGAATAAACGTTGGCTATGGGTATGCCGGTCAAACCCACCCTAGAGACACATTGGTGGCTGCCACCCAATCCCCCGTAATAGGTGCCCCCGAACACAGCCTCTATCTCTTTCCATTCCATGTCCGCATATTTCAGCGCATTGGCTATGGCTTCACCGCCCAACTCAGGGTATAGCTTTCTGGGCCGTCCCTTCCTTCCATCATACCTGCCGAACTTCGTCATCCCTACGCCGGCTAGGGCTACTTCTCTCATGGAATCAACCTCACTTTCTTTAAGCGCTATCTTTTTAACACATGGCACACTGCGTTCGGGCCGCCGCCCGAGCAATGATTGAATGCAATCTTGGCTCCTGGCACTTGCCTTGGCCCGGCTTCTCCCCGCAACTGGAAAAATAGCTCGGCAATCTGTGCCAAACCGGTGGCACCGGTAGGATGGCCCCTGCCCATAAGACCCCCGTCCGTATTGGCTGGCATCTTTCCGCCTATTTCAAAATAGCCCTCCTTCAGCAGTTTGGCGGCCTCCCCCTTCTCACAAAACCCGCAATCTTCTGCGTCCCAAAGGAATCCTGGCGACATGGCTTCATACAGCTGAATGACGTCCATATCCTCGGGCCCATAGCCTGACAATTCCCAAACTTCTTTAGACGCTATCTCGGTAGGGCTCGGGTTGATTTTTCGGGTAATCGGGTTTCCAATACAGTCGTAGCCGTAAGTCCCACTGGCATGCGCCGAGGCGGAGATCGTTACCATCCTCGCTTTCGACTTAAGCTTGTCTTTACAGCAGATAATGGCCGCCGACGCCCCATCGGCGTTTGCGCAAGCCATCAAGAACCGGATGGGTGTGGCGATTTCCCGCGAGTCAAGGACGTCGCGCACAGTAATTTCGGGCCCCTGGTACCAAAATGCGTTTGGATTTATGATGGCGTTCTTGCGCTCCATGACGGCCACTCGGGCCATGTCCTCTTCTGTTGCCCCATACTCTTCCATATACCTTCTTGTATTGGTAGCATAGGTTCCGGGCAGATTGAACCCCATCATTAACATCCATACTGGAGAGAGCGTATCCGCGATTAGGCCGGGAGGAATTTTCTCCGTTCCAAAGGCGAGGCCGACGTCATACAATCCGTTGGCTATATCAAAATACGCTTGCCTCATGGCGATTTGTGAAGAAGAACAAGCCCCCTCCAAAGCTGTTATGGGTATGCCGTTCATGCCTAATCGTGATGTGCACTGGTTGGGGACGGCCAAGCCCCCGAACATGCTTGCACCATACGCCACCTGGATGTCTTTCCACTCCATGTCTGCATAGGCTAAAGCCTTGACTATGGCTTCGGTCCCGAGATCGTAAATTTCCCTATATGGCCGGCCTTTTGTTCCATCATATCTGCCAAACTTAACTAAACCTATACCGGCTATGGCAACCTCTCTCATCGCACCGAACTCCTTTTCTCCTATTTTTCAGCAGGAACGAAGCAATACCCCAAAATCTCATTGCCTTCCCCATCCTCTTGCATCACATCTATATCCAGCTCCACTTCCTGCCCTATCTTAAACGTTCCCGGTTCTGCACCCAATAATCGGGTCCATATTTTCACCCCCTCTGGAAGCTCCACATAACCGAGATCAAAGGGAACCGGTCCTTTATACCACTGTGGGGGAGGCAACATAACGGTGGTATAGGTCCAGATTTTTCCCCTGCGGCTCAGCTTAATGTCCTTCATTGCCTTGCTTTGGCAGTTGACGCACACCGGATTTACAGGGAAAAAAATCTCTCCGCAATGAGGGCACTGACTTCCGATCAACTGGGGTTTTTCGTTAGGGGACGAAGGCATGCTCCACAGCCCGTCCCGACAAGGTATTTGAAGTTTATCACCTGCGTTCATCTCTTACCTCCCTAAGTCGTTACTACTATGAAAACGATCCTTTCTGGCTGTAAGTGAATTTTCTCATTGACCACTATAAAAGGTCAGCCCAGGACAGGAGGAGGGGGCGAAGATCCGGAGTCATCCTCCAATCCTTAATTATGTCTTAAGCTTCATGCAAAAGTGCTTCCCATTTTGTCAAGCTTTTTTTGTTATCCCGCCCATTCCGGTCAAGGTAGGTCTCTAAGGTCAGATCGATGGAAAAGTTCTCTTCTTAGCTCCTAAACGATGTGGCAAAATGCTCTTTTTTCAAAAATAATTTTCGCAGGATTCTCTTTTCTGAGTTTTTTCTGTGGAAAAAAGCAGGCGGATAATGAGTCCGCAACATTTAAGAGTCAATTACCAGCGAACCAGTTGAAGCTCTTATTCTGTATTTAGCAACCCTCAAGAGAATTCGATATTAAAACACACCAGAACAACTGATCGTGTCCTTGACAATTCAAAGAAGCCTTATTAGGCTGCCAACGGGTTGGTTGGGAGATTTCTGTCCGCTATAGGTTATTTTACAAATGGACTAAATTCGTTGTATGGGGGTCCGCCTGCCGCCATTAGACTCATTTTATCCGCTAGATTTGTTCTGTTTGAGGAACGCGACTTTTAAATAGGGACTTGGACAATGCCTAAGCAAAAGGTCAAAAGTGAAAATACTCGCAACAAGTACCAATCCAACGTGCGCGTTGCCAAGCGACTAATGAGTCAGAAAGGGCACCATGGCACAAGTCTCGAAGAAATAGCTTATCGAGTAAGCATCCACAAGAGCTCCTTGTTTCACTTACTATTCTAGGAACAGGGAAGAGATACTCTTAGGAGTTTTGAAGAACTGTAGAAATGATAGTTGGATAGAGAAAGTAGGAAGATTATGGATTTTGGATGTAAGATGATTAAACCAAAAGGAGAGTGAATAAATGGGAAGGACAAGTAAAGTTGTCGATGGATTTCATTTCGTACCGCCCAGTCTCCGAGCGTGGTTCCTCAAGGACTTGCCAGAAGGGCCCTTTCAAGGCCCTATTCCGTGGACTCCTTTGGAGAAACCGCTCGCAAAATCTACGTTTTCTCTCATGACCGCCGCTGGGATTAGCATGAAAACAGATCCCCCTTTTGATGTAGAAAGGGAAAAACGGGAACCTTTCTGGGGCGATCCCACCTGTCGGGAAATACCAAGACATGCCACAGAAGCCGACATCAATGTAAATCATCTCCATATCAACACGGATTATATCAAAGAAGATATAAATGTGATGCTTCCCCTGAGACGATTTGCGGAGTTCGAAGAGGAAGGCATTATCGGAAAGCTTGCAGCAACATGCTATTCCTATTATGGGTTTCAACATGATCCCACAGAGTTGCTCCAAAAAGCCATGCCCAAGGTGACTTCGAGAATGAGGAAAGAGGGCGTGGATGCGGTTTTCCTGACCCCAGCCTGACCGCTTTGTTGCCAGTCCGTGGGACAGGTAGCGCGATTTCTCGAGGGGCAAGGATTCTCAACTGTCACATTGAGCATGACCCCTGAATATCACCGAAAAATCGGTTTTCCAAGAATGGCCGCCATAGAATACCCTTACGGGCGCCCGATTGGCGAGGTCCATGACCGCGCCGGTCAAAGAGCGGTGCTTTTAGAAGCGCTCTCTGTGCTGGAAAAAGCGAAAGAGCCGGGCGAAATTTTTCATCTGCCTTTCACTTGGCCCGAGGACCCGAGAAAGACCAACTGGCATCCTCCGGAAATGGCTCCAATCGTAAAATTGCTTCTCGACAAAATAAAAAAGGCTCGTAAGGAGGCCGAGCAAAAGTAACTCCATGAGAACGGGCGCCATGGATTCGCCTTCTTTAAGCTGGAAGATGCTAGACAAATGCCCTCGTGAGTGAATGCATTTAACTTCTTGCAACTATCTATGGCGTAGCCCTTCCCGCCGAGAACGGCCTTCGTGCTGAAACGACGTATGTATGCCGTCAGTCAGTCTCCCATACGGAGGCTCATGAAATAGGATGGAGGGATTATTAACTCAGATAATAGGTCGAGGCATTCCTGCCCAAAACGGTCTCGCGATGTTGCAGGGGCATGGGGGTCTCTTTTCAAAACCGAGGGGGAACGGGCAAAGACTCTGCAGAAAGGTGCCCCCAAGGCTGGCGGAGACCCTAATCAATCCATTCCATGGAAGGCGTTTCATGACCATTTCCGCAGGAGGCCTTCCGCCCGCCTAACGCATCGCCTTACACCGTGTCCCAGGCACCGGCCTTCTCGTTTTTGAAAAGAGACCCCCATGCCCCTGCCTTGGCGATGCAAAAAAATGGGACCTCTATTGCAAGTAAAATCACCCATTGTGTAAAAACAAACACTTATGCAACTTAAAAGCTCATTTTAAAGTTATTTTGGACACCAGTGCGGT
>JARRRH010000163.1:0-5523 GCA_037380925.1 Deltaproteobacteria bacterium
TACTGGAGATGTTCCCAAAAGCGTATTTGAAGTAGAGGGCCCCGACCCTGAGCGTCATTGTGCGATCTCTATGGAATGATCATGCCTTGGTTTAGAACAACAATTCGTTGGTCCGTGTTCTCCAAGAGGTCTCTGCTGTGTGTGGCGATCACCACCGTCGTGCCTCTCAGATTGATGGTGCGAAAAAGAACCATGATTTCGCGGGTAATGTCCGGATCCAGGTTTCCCGTAGGCTCGTCGGCATAAAGGATGAGAGGATTGTTAATCATGGATCGCGCAATAGCCACCCTCTGTTGCTCTCCACCGGAAAGCTGCAGCGGGTAAGCCTGTTCCTTTGTGGAAAGTCCCACAGCCCTCAAAATTTGGTGGACTTTCTTCTTGGTGATGGTGTGACGCTCTCCGATAACCTCTGAGGCGAGAGCCACGTTTTGGAACACGGTCTTTCGATTGAGCAGTTTGAAATCCTGAAACACAAAGCCGATCCTCCGTCGCAGCAAGTCAAGCTTCAACCTGCCGATTCGGTTCAGGTTGATGCCGTCAACAAGGATCTGGCCTTCCGTCGGTTGCTCGGCCCCGAACATAAGCCTCAACAGCGTGGTCTTTCCCGCGCCGCTCGGCCCGGTAATGAATACAAAATCCCCCCTCCGGATTCGCAGGTTGATATCCCTCAGGGCCACATTTCCGCTGAAGTTTTTAGACACACGGAACAGCTGGATCATAAAATCATTTCCGTCTGAAGAGAATCCTAGTAGGTGCCTATCGCCTTTTCCAGTCGCGCTCTGGCGAGGTTGTGGTCATACAGGGCCCTGTAATAATTCAGCCGTGCTTGGCTCAGGCGTGTCTGTGCATCAAGCACTTCCGTGATGGTGGTGACCTGGGCCTTGTACCTTTCGCTGCTGACTCTCAGATTCTCCTCACCCTGCTCCACCGCTTTTTGGGTGGTGGGAATATTCTTTTCCTCCCTTTCAAGGGCCAGCATGGCCTCTTTCACTTCCAGGCGAATTTGGTCATCCAACGCCCACTTGGCCTGAAACAACTCTTTCTTGGCACTCTCTTGTTCCTTCATGCTGTAGTAGGTTTTTCCCCACTGCCAAAAAGTCCATGTGGCAACGGCCGTGGCCTCCCACCTGCCTGTGTCTTCATCCCCTGGAAACCCGCTCACGTCAAAGGAATCACCATCTTTGATGTAATCATAATTGAATGCAATTTCCGGGTAGTACTTGCTCTTGGCCAATCGGATTTGCTGGTCCGCCTGGAGAAGGCGGTTCTCAACGGCCCTGATCTCGGGCCGGTTCGCAAGGGCTTCTTTGACGAATGACTCGTAGTCCCCGCCGGAGGGCTTGTAGGTCAAAATGTCCTGGATGTCAAAGGGCTCGTTCACGGGTCGCGCCAGGATTGTATTGAAAGCCGCGCGGGCCGTTCTTGCAGCGATTTCAGCCCGCACCAGGGCCTGCTTTGAATTGGCCAGCTCCACCTCCGCCTGCAAAAGCTCGTTGATTGGAATCATGCCCACCTTGTAAAAGCTGCTGGCCACCTTGTAGGCGGACTCCCGCGCTTCCACGTCTTTCTGGCCCACTTCAACCGTCTTGTCTGCTCCCAGGATATCGAAGTAGCCCTCTTTGACCCTGAGGGCCAGTTCGAGTCCGGCTTGTTCAAGCTGTATCTGAGCCTGATCAATGCCCAGTTTGGCCAGCTCATAAGAGCTTAACAAACTGAACCCTGTGAAGATGGGCTGTGTCAACGTCCCCTGCCATTCGTAATAATCCTTTGAAGTGACAAAAGGTCCCGCGGCACCACCCGGTACTGGAAATGCCTCGGGCTCATCGCTGTACAGGGCGGTGTAAGTCATGCCGAGTCTGGGCAAGAAGTCGGCACGGGCCTGTTTTTTCAGATACTCCGCCTGATAGATTCTTTGTTCTATCTGCCGGATATCCCAACTGTTGCTTATCGCTTCAGCAACGCTTTCCTGCAATGTGTAGAATTTCTTGGCCTCCTGAGCAGAGCCGACACGGGGCAGCAAAAAAAGGAGGATTAGGAGGGCAAGGCTCCCGACATAAGCTGAACGCGTGCGTGTCATCATGGGCTCCTCCGGTTCAGGTAAGATGTTCTATATGGATTAAAATACAGTGGAAAATAAGTCAATCTTAATCAATTCGGTTATGTAAAGGGAAACGGCTTTTGGAAGTTTCTCCGCCCATGGGCAGGTCACGGGGCTGTTGCCTCGAGATCATTTGTGCTCTCGTCCTTTTGTGAATTCCATCTGGTGCAAGCCGTCCAAAGTACTTGACATTGTATCTATACCTCTATAGTCTAAATTATCTGTGCCGGTGTTTTCCTAGATTTCTCAGCACTAGTTCGGAGTCCTTGTCCGGCCTCCAGAAATTTCATCGTACATCACAGGACGGCTTCAATATGAAACTATCGACGCGAGGACGTTATGGAACACGGTTGATGCTCGAATTGACAAGAAACTACGGCAAGGGCCCCATCAGCATGTCCGACATTTCCAGAAATCAGAATATTCCTGTTAAGTATCTGGAGCAGTTGATCATTCCCCTCAAAAAGGCCAAACTGATTAGCAGCGTCAGAGGTCCCAAAGGAGGCCACATGCTCTCAAAACCTCCGGACAAGATTAGTGTGTGGGAAATTCTGCTCCTTCTGGAGTCCAAGCTTACATTTGTTGATTGCCTCAACGACGCAACGGCCTGCGAGAGCTCGGGAAATTGTCCTGTACGGCCTGTTTGGGGCCAGGCACTGGAGCTCATGCAAAACCTGTTTAAGAGCACGACCCTCCAAGACGTTCTTGAGCTTACCGGCCCCCACGGGTAAACCGTTTTACGAAGGGCCAAAAAAAGCCTTTACCTAAAGGGTCTTGGAGCACCCAATCGTGCGAGCTCATTCCGGACCCCAATGAAAAAGGAATCGGCCTGACAAAGGAGTCCCTCTCTTTGGCTTATGAACATCACAGACGATCTTCATGCTTTCTTGTGGCTCGACCCCACCACGAACAACGCAAACACCTACTTCATCAACGGGGAGAAAAGAATCCTCATTGATCCCGGCCACTTTGCTGCTTTCCAGCACGTACGGGATCATCTTGCCAGGCTTTCCCTGACTCCTGAAGACGTGGATCTTGTGATTATTACGCACGGCCACCCGGATCACATGGAGGCTGTCCGTGTTTTCACAGCTTCTTCCACCCTCATCGCCGTCCACGCCTCGGAAATGGCCTATATAAAAGGACTCGCACCAGAGTATGGGGCGGCCATGGGTCTCACAGATTTCCAACCACAGCTCCTTTTAAAGCAAGGCGATCTTATCGTCGGCGGTATGGCCTTCCGGGTAATCGATGCTCCAGGCCATTCCCCGGGCTCTCTTTGCCTCTATTGGCCTGAAACAAAGGTCCTGTTCTCAGGCGATGTGGTGTTCTACCAGGGAATCGGCAGGGTGGATTTACCTGGAGGCGACGGGGGAAAACTTAAACAGAGCATAGAAAAACTGGCACAGCTTGAGGTGGAGTACCTTCTTCCAGGCCACGGAGAAGTGGTCTCCGGACGTGAGCGGGTGAAAGCCAATTTCGATAGCATTCAAAACCTCTGGTTTAGATATGTATAGAAGGCGTGAGGCCCAAGGCGTAAGGCCGCTTCCCTTGAATTCTTTCTTGACCATGGGCCTTGGGCCTTTTGCCTTAAGCCTCGTTTGACTGAAGTCCAGTATGATACAATAGGCGCAAGGCTATGCGCTCAAGGCATAAGGCTGCTTCCTTTGCATTCTTCGTTGACCGTAGGCCTTGCGCCATTTGCCTTAAGCCTCGTTCAGTCGAAGTGCAGGATCCGGATCGAGCACCAAACCATGAAAAAGAGGGTAGCCAAAGTACCATCCAACATTGACTTCGACCTGCGCCACTTGGAGGTCTTTCGAAAGGTGGTGGAATTGGGCAGTTTTTCAAAGGCCGGGGAAGCTCTCTTTCTGGCCCAGGCATCCGTGAGCGAGAGGATCGCCAATCTTGAAAGCATGGTGGGAACCAAGCTCTTGGACCGTTTGGGCAGGGTTGTCGTTCCTACAAAGGCAGGTGAAATCCTCTACAAGCACGCCCTTCAACTGCTGGAGATGAAGCGGACCGCTTCTCTTGAAATCCTTGATTTTCTGGGCATGAAACAAGGGGACATCCGTCTCGGTGCCAGCACCATACCCGGCGAGTACGTGCTTCCAAAGCTCATCGGCCTTTTCGGAGAGAGGTACCCTTTGGTCACAGTTACCCTGACCGTCGCCGACACAGATGAAATCGAGACGCGCGTTCTCGAGGGCCATTATGAATTGGGCATTATCGGCTCCAAAAGCTCACACAAGAGCCTCGGCATCCACGAACTGTGGGAAGACGAGTTGGTCCTGGCGGTTCCAGCCCACCATCAGTGGGCCAACCGACGCTCCGTGGCGAGGGAGGAGCTCTCCAAAATGCCCTTTATCCTGAGGGAGCCGGGGTCCGGGACCCTGAAAATCATGGAGGACTATCTCAAGGCTGAGATCATGGATTCCCTTCAAGTTGTGGCGCGTTTCGGGACCTCAACCGCTGTCAAGGAGGGCATCAAGTCCGGTCTCGGCTTGTCCGTACTGTCTTCAAGAGCTATAGAAACGGAACTGAAAACGGGCATTCTCAAGGCACTCAAGGTGAAGGGGCTTTGCATGGGGCGTCGTTTCTACCTCATCAGAGACAAAAGGAGAACCATCTCTCCACTTTGTCAGGCCTTGTCTGACTTTCTTCTGGAATCTTCTGAAGAAAATAATCGCTCGACATGAAAGAGTGGCACTTCTGCGGAAAGGCCGGAGAATGGAGTTGTGAAAAAGGAATGATGAACAAATACTTTGACTACCGCGGAGATTGTTGAAAAGCTTACTCGGACGTAGGTCTATGTCTGAGACTATTGGCATCCGGCGAGTCCTTTGAGTTCATTGTGGAGAAGGACAAGCTCGAAAAAATCAGAAAGGTGATCGCCCACAACAACGGCGAGGTCCTCTCTCAAGTCGCATCCGGCGATGATGTAGTCATTAAGGTCAGAAAACTGAACCATCCGGAGGCACCCTCTCGTCCCTGAACACCCGTCCGACAACGAACCCTCTACACGAACCGCCGTACCCTCTCATCTATCGGAAAATGCAGAACAAACGAAAAATGGCATAGGTATTTCCTATTTGACAAATCGGAAGTTTCGTTTTAATTTATTTTTTATTTAGAGCGATTCAGGGAAAAAACATGACCGACCAAAAAAGCAAGCGCTTGACTGAGACAGTCAAGGGCTCCGGTTGAGCCTCAAAACTGGCTCCAGGGGACCTGGACAGGGCGCTATGCGGCATTGAATTTCCGACCGATTCCAATGTCATCGTTGGTTTGGACCGAGCGGACGATGCAGGGGTGTACAGAATTTCGGATGATCTGGCCATCATCCAGACCGTGGACTTCTTTACGCCCATTGTGGACGATCCTTACTGGTTCGGCCAGATTGCTGCTGCCAATGCTCTGAGCGA
>JARRRH010000164.1:0-7753 GCA_037380925.1 Deltaproteobacteria bacterium
AGCACGAAAGAAGAGATATATGCTGAAGAAGAGAGAGGTTTTTTGTGGAGATGAGCTCTGCGCGGGATCGTACACATTTGGTTTTGCTGAGTCTGGCTCGGATCTAAAGACGGGGGACATCCATATAGGTTTTTGGCTGGATTCGGCAGAGTCGTAGCATGAGATATGGAGAGTAATTAATTGAGGGGTGGTCATTATTATACTCCGTCCAAAATATATTTCACATGAGATACAGGCCTTCCATTCACGAAATTGAAAAGGAGTAGAAGCTGGTAGACGAATACAGTGAGCAGAAGAAGAGGCTGGACGTTTCGTTTCCCCTTCATCCAAACAGGTTCTAGAGAAAACAGGCTTTTAAGAACATCGAACATCGGCTCCACAGTGATCTTTCTCAATCGGAAAAGGCGTTGTCCACGCTCCGATTTGAAGAAGCGAATATATGGCAAACGTTTTGAAGAGGTGTGTTTGTGTTTTTGCATGGGAACTACAAGGCGGCGGGTAATATATTTATCGTTCTTTCTGAACTCACACTTGTCAGTAAGTTTTCCGTCGTCGTAGCCTGAATCTGCCACAATATACTTGGTGTCATCATGGAAATGATCAATCATCGGCTCGAAGATCCTGTTTTCTGGCACATTGGCCGTGGCGGCCTGGGCGTCGAGCGGAACGGGGATAAGACCGGGTGTGGCCGAACACAGAAGATGGAGGGCATATCCCTGGATCCATCCCCGATACTTGGAGTAGCCCCACTCCGAATCAGTGTCAACGTTACGAAGATTCTCCGGCACAACGCCCTTCTTTCGGTCCTTCTTATGCCACAGAGGACCTTGTGCCCTGAACATCGATTTATCCACGGCGTTGACTTTTGGATTGGCGATACCATTGACAATCAGCGTCCTAGACAAGGCCCTAATCTGTTTCCTGACCGAGGGGGGAAAAAGATTTCAGGCGCCTCCCTAATGTTCTCCGAGAAGGCAGGGAAGGGAGCCCGCAGCGCCGTTGAATCGTTGGATTCTGAAGGAGGTACCGGTGCAATCCCTTGAAGGTCTTAATACGCTTAATGACCATGACTATAAATACCTTCAGAATCACGAGATCCTGGTATGTTCTGGGCCTTCCCCGGCCCATTGGTTTGTATCCTTCTGCTTCGTAGACTTCGTCTACCAGACGTAAAATCTGTAGGAGGGGATTGTTATTATTGACCATAGCATTCTCAAATATGTTAATAATATGCCTGATTATTAGCATATTAGAGGACTCTGTCAAGGATTATTTATGACCACCCCTCAGTTTAATTATAGTTTAACTGACTTGCGTTACTTCCTTTGGTCGCAGAATGTGGATGGGAGTGGGGGCAATTCGACGGGGAGGACCCGAAGGGAATAGTTTGATTCTGCGTCCGCAGGCTGTTGAAAAGAGGCTAAGTGTTTATACCTACTTGAGAAAGTGAAGGATTCATTTTGGCCCAGTATGACATCAATCTGAGAGAATACTGGCGGATTCTCAAAAAGAGAAAGCTGGTCGTCATTCTCATCACCATTATTCTCAGCGTTTTCGGCATTACCTACGCCATTCTGAGGGCACCAACTCCTCTGTACAAAACCACTTGCACGATTGAATTCAAAAAAGAGAACACGGTGGAAGGCCTCTTTGCCACCACCGTCTCCCTCTTCGAGTCCGACGACATTGCAACCCAGATTTCCATCATCAGAAGCTATCCCGTGTTCCAAGAGGTGGCTGAAAGAATGGGCCTTGTGCCTCCCGGCAGCACCGGGGAAGAGAGGCAGCTGGAGAGCCACGTGGTCGCCGTCATTGAGGACCTTCAGTCCAGGGTGGAGGTGGCGCGTGAGCAGTTCACCAACATCCTGTACATTACGGTAACCCATGTGGACCCGGCCTTTGCCCAAAAGCTGGCCAACACCGTGGCCCTGACCTACAAAGCGTTTCATGCTGAACAGCAAATGAAACGAATCAAGGAGGCGGTGAAGTACATAGACAGCCAGCTCCGAGACGTGAGGGAAAAGCTTCGAAACGCCGAAGAGGAATTCAACCGGTTTACGCAAAGCCGAGAACTGATTTCGATCGATCTTCAGAGCGAAAGCCTTCTTTCAAGATCGCAAGAGATACAAACCGAGATTCGCAAACTCGAAGAGGAAAAAATCGAATTCGAGAGCCTTCTCCAGCGCTTGAAGGCGTTCCTAAGCGATCCTTACCGCGTCGACCACGACTTTTATTCAACGAGGGGCAGTGTGCAGTACGAGAAGGCCAATGAGGCTCTGGTGGCCCTCATTCTCAAGAGAGATACCCTCCTCAAGAATTTTACACCGAAACATCCGGACGTAATGGCCATCAGCAACGAGATCGTGGAGAATGCCCGGAAAATGGCTTTTCTTCTTCAGACCCAGCTCAAGTTTTTGGAAAAGCGGGAGAGCGATTTAAGAGCGGATTTGGACAAGGTAAGTGGGAAGACCAGGGTGTTGATGGACCAAAAGCTGGAATTCGACCGGCTGAAAAGGAAGGTGGACCTGTACAATGAAATGACCGTCCTCCTGGAAAGAAAGAATCAGGAAGCCCTGATCAGGCGGGCCGAAAAACCCGAGGAAGTGAACATAGTCAAACCGGCCCTGTTGCCTTCCACACCCATCAACCCCCCGAACACCGTGGCAACCGGGGCCATGGGGGTTATAATCGGCCTGGTTCTCGGTCTGGTGGTAGCTTTTATTGTAGAAACCTTTGACACGTCTCTGGGGGCTATCGAAGAAGTGGAGGAAACCCTGGGGACTCAGGTTCTGGGCATTGTGCCTCAAGCAGATGTCCATGATGTTCGCGCAACCTTAGAGCAAAAACAAGAGAAAAGAGTCGGGGAACATGCCATCAAGTACGCCGTGAATCTCATCTCCCATTTCTCGCCCAAATCCATGATGGCGGAAAGCTTTCGCGCTTTGAGGACCAATCTCCAGTTCAAGGACCCTGATAAAAAGATCAAAGCGATCGCCGTGACAAGCAGTTCGCCTGAGGAGGGCAAAACACTGATTGCTGCGAACCTGGCCGTCACTATGGCTCAGGGGGGGATGAAAACCCTTTTGATCGGATCTGATTTGAGAAAACCGGTGCTGAACAGAATTTTCGGCGTGGATAAAGCTCCGGGGTTGACCGATATCATTTTAGGCAATTGTCCCTGGCGGGATGCCGTAAAAACCGTAACGGATATGATCATGGGAAAAATTTCGCTTGATGAGATCATGATCACCCCCGGTTT
The DNA here is from genome assembly GCA_037380925.1 of Deltaproteobacteria bacterium. Classification (GTDB taxonomy): domain Bacteria; phylum Desulfobacterota; class DSM-4660; order Desulfatiglandales; family HGW-15; genus JARRRH01. The sequence continues at coordinate 3,260 of JARRRH010000164.1, forward strand.
AGACAATCTTCACATCATCACAAGCGGGGCGATAACTCCGAATCCGGCGGAGCTCATAGATTCCCAGCGCCTGATCGAATTCATAGAAGAAGTGAAAAAGGAATACGACATCGTTATATTCGATTCTAGCCCGATTCTGTCCACGGCTGATGCGGCGATCCTTGCGGGAAGAGTGGACGGGGTGCTCCTGGTCTATCGGGTTGGGGCTGTATCCCGAGGTCTTCTGAAAAGATCGGCCACGCAGTTGCGGCAAGTGCAATGCCAGCTTGTGGGAGTTATCCTGAACGGCATGCGGCCGGACGTGAGCCCCGATTTCCAGGACTACAAGTATTACACCTATTACTATTCTTACGGCGAAGAAGGGAGAGGCAAGAAAGGTCGGGACAAGCGCGGAGGGTTTTCGCTTTTTAAGAAAAAGGAAGACAACTACGAGGCCACCCAGGAGATCTGGTTAAAAAAACAGGACACCGAGGCTCCGGAAAAGCAAGGCAAAGAACCACACAAGGGAAGGTTCTTCCTCATGGTGGTCGGATTCGTGTTTCTGGCAGGTGGGTTGCTGTGGCAAAACAATGTGCTTCATCCCTTCTGGGAGTCCAACTCGAAGCTGCCTACCAAAAAGGACGAGGTTAAAGTCTCCTCCAAAAAGGCGACCCCCGTGAAAGCCCCTGCCCCGAGGGAGCCGGAACCTGCCTCTGAAAAAGCCCTTGAGGTGGGGATGCAGAAATCCCAGGTTGGCACGATCACGCCTGGCTCGCGTTCCACCAAGCTCGAACCATTAGGGGCTGTTGAAAAACCGGACTCCAGTGCCATAGCGACCACAGGGGAACCCTCCGAGGAAAAAGGCCCGAACTCTTCTTCTGCTCCTTTTGAAGGGGCCGTTTCACCGGCTGAGCCCGAAAGGCCGGCCTACGGATACGAAGCGGCGCTTTACGCATCAAAGGCTTTGGGGCGCCAAAAACCTCCTGCACAAGAACAAAAAGCCCCTACGGCAAGCGCTCTCCATGAGCCTGAAGCTCAAACCTTGTCTTACCCTTATTCTCTTTATCTCGGTTCTGTGCCGTACCCGGACCAGGCAGAAGAAGAGATATCACGGTACAGGAAGAGGAACGTTACTGCTTATTGGGTCAAAGTTATTCTGAGCAAAGGAACATGGTACAGGATCTATACAGGATATTTTCAGAACCGTCAGGATGCGGAAAGCTTCAAAAAAGAAAAGGGCCTGAAGGAGGCCGCTTTGCAAGAGACCCCTTATGCCAATCTCATCGGCGTTTACGATGATTCGCAGACACTGGGGGAGAAGAGTCAGTTATTGAAGAGCCTTGGCTTTTCACCGTATTCCCTTCAAGACAGTGAGGGGAGGTCAAAGCTCTATGTTGGAGTCTTTTACCCTGAACGAAGAGCCAGGCGACAATATGATGATCTGAAAGCCAAGGGCATCGCAAGTCGCGTTGTTAAACGTTGAATCTTTTCCGGGAAGACGCTTCAGAGTTACACTTGCCTCACAAAGTCCAGGACATCCCTGCCCGGTGTAAAACGGAGTTCGTAGCAGGGGACATTGTCCACCATGCGATGGCAGAAGTCCACTGTGTAGGCCATGCCCGCTTCGTCCCAGAGAGGCGGGAAGGCGCGGGCCAGTATCATGGAAACCGCCTCCACGCCTTGTTTCGGAACGGCCACGTTGCCAGCACCGCGCGATAAGAAAAACACCTTACGGATGGGCATCCCCTCTGAAGACCATTCTTTGAAGTCTCCATGCCACGGTGTTCCGTACATCCAGAACTCGCCCTCTCTTTCCCTTATCACCATTCGGTCATCATTAAGAATGGTCGCACGGTTTTCAAACCACAACTTAGCCATGGTCGATTTTCCATCCCCGGAATAGCCCATGAAGAGATATCCTCGTCCTTTGTCCCTAACCCCGCAAGCGTGGAGAATCATGCCTTTGTGGCGAGAAAGAAGGAGGATCGTGAGGATTTGATTCAAAGGGTATCCGAGAGGATCTGAGAAAAAGTCGTTATGAAGCGAGTCTGCGGTTACATACATGTCCCCGGATTTGAAATCGGATTCCATGATGATGACCCTGTTGGGATGGGAATCCGCATCCAGGGAATCATTCTGGAGCACGTATTTTCCATGGCTCTGATAAAGGGCCCAAGTCTGACCGGAATCGAAGAGGATGTCTTGAAATTTGGGTTTTGGGGCCGGACCCACGTGTACCCGGAGCTTCATATCGTCCTGGTCTTCTGAAGGCCGGTCCGGTTCCATTTTTCCTCAAAGAATCGGTATGGTTCATCCATATTGTTACGGGCCGGGCTCTCCTCAGAGCGTCTTTGTTCACGCATAAGGGGGTGCCTAGAAGACTAAGAGCCATACTCTTTCTTGCATCCCGAATGCCCACAATATTGGTTCGTCTTCCCAGAAGTATCAGTGGGCACCGTCTTACACGCCTGAAGGACCGCCTCCTCGATGTGGAGTTTCACCTGATGCACCTGCGGTTTGCTGTAAGGTTTGCGGGCTTTACCACTTGATTCCATGTGTCTTCCTCTCTCTTAAAGCCTGTCCCTGTGAAAAGCATCCGCCCGGAGGTGGGCAATGCGGCAAAGATACTCGACCGGGTCCCGCAGGCGCCCGTTCTCCAGCCATGCCCAACCCGGGCACTGATCGCACACAGAAATCAGCTCGCACCGACTGCAGGGGTAATCCTTCGTGGTTCTCAGGGTCAAGAAATCGGATACAAAGCTTTGCCAACCTTGTTTGAAGGTACCCCACCGGAGATCAAAGGATTGAAACCGGGTCATTTCACAAGGGCTCATGCTGGCGTAAGGATCAATGTGAAATGTGGAGATCCCTGCTCCGCACACGAAAAGGTGATCCGATTCAAAAGGCTGTATGGCTCTTTGACAGAAGTCCTGCCACTCTTTGGCCCTTTTTTCATCAGCCCGATCCAATGCCAGGACATCTTGTGGGGAGAGTCTGTACCGGCAAGGCGCCTTGGAGCCGTCCAACCGGGGATTGAGCAAAGGATCAAAGCGGAACCGGACACCCAGACCTTCAGCGTATTCCTTTATTTGGGGTAGTTCGTGACAGTTCAGGGTCGTCACCATGGTCTTCAAGGCCAGAGGGATATGGCGTTCCAGCAGCAACTCGATACTTCTTTTGCAGCGATCAAAAGAGCCGGGGACACGAGTTATACTCTCATACGTGGCCTCTGTGGCACCATAGAGGGTAATTTCTACGGAGAAGGGGGGCCACTCGGTCAAATAATCGGCAATTTCCGGGGTCAGAAGGGTTCCGTTGGTGAAGAAGGAGATGATGAATCCCTTCTTTTTGGCGTACGTGTAAACGTCCAGGAAGTCTTTGCGGAGAAGCACCTCTCCGCCGGTCAGGAGAAGCCAGAAGCAGCCGGCCTCTGCAATCTCATCGAGAATTCGGAAAATCTCCTCGGTCTTGAGTTCTTTTTGAGCAGCCCGGAAATCATTATCCGGTAGATTGCAATAGCAATGGACGCACCGAAGGTTGCAGCGAAAGGTCAGCTCAAGGGACCCAAAAAAAGGGATCCGCTCTTTTTCCACCTGGCGGTGCAGGCGCTCGGTAAACTGGGCATAGCTCATTTTAGGGACAAGGGGACAGCCCATAACATTATCCTTCGCTGATTGCCTTTATGGCCTCCAATTGGTGTAAGTGCTCCACAAGGTCCTGTTCAGCCTCCTCTGAAGTGACATCGAACTCACTGACGAGCTTTTCCTTGATTTCTTTCACCCTTGTTTTTCCGTCAATACACTCCCAGATACGGGCCGCAGTCTCATTGAGGGTGTAAATGCTCTCAAGGTCGCCCACGTTTTGCCTGATGGGAACCAAAATAAATTCATCCCCTATCTTCCGCGATACCATGGCGTCGTTTTTCTTGTAGACTCTATCCAGGATATTCATTCTGTTTTCACCCAGTATTTGTCGAGGTTTTTGAAATGCGCCGTTGATTCCGCGAGCCCTTCGAAAATCCCCCGGCCCTCTTTACCAAGAGGCTGTGTCATAATGTCATTCCGAGGCGATAGCCGAGGCTTGTCCTGAACACAGTGAGGGAACTAAAAGATCCCTCGCCTACCCCGGAGGTGGGGCTCGGGACAATGCTTCGCATTGGATTTCTCCCGCCCGCTTTCGCGGGGCTCGAAATGACAGAAGAGCCCGAAAAGTGAATTATGACACAGCCTCCAAACAAGGAAAAAAGACATCCGCTCCGGGGAAAGGGGCTTCGCACCACTGTCCCGGTAGCCCACTGTGGGGACATCGGCAAAGCCGCGTCCGTGAGGCGCGGATTCTTTACAATGACACCAACTGCCTGAAACAATATATATTATAGGCCGGAAGGGGCATTGGAGTCAATGCAGGTTCGTGTGAGGAAGCAGTTGATTCTTCGATTTTTCTTTGATAACAAGAGCCCCATCCGAATGGAGAGTCCCCTATCAAGGGGAAGGAAAATTTCGGCGTCCTGGGATC
>JARRRH010000165.1:0-5513 GCA_037380925.1 Deltaproteobacteria bacterium
ACCACATCAACCGCAGTTTCCCCTTTCTTAGAAAGGCCCGAACCTCGCGGGTAGGACCAGATTACCACTGCCAACCCGGACTGTTTTGCTTGCTCTGCAATAGCGCGTATTTCCTGATACATGGTCTTGAATTGGGCGGATCCGGGGTAGATCGTAAATCCCACGGCCGCGCAACCCAGCCGCAGCGCGTCCTTTACAGAACCGGTCACCGAAGGGATAGGATCCGAGGAATCCGGAGCAAGCAAATCATGATTATTGAGCTTTAAGATCAGGGGAATTTCACCCGCATAATCGGACACGGCTGTTTCTATGGCCCCCAGGGGCGCAGCATGAGCGTTGCAGCCCGCCTCCAGAGCAAGTTCAAAGTGGTATGAAGGATCATACCCGAGATCATTTTCGGCAAAACTCCTTGCCGGGCCATGTTCAAATCCTTGATCCACCGGCAGAATGACCATTTTGCCCGTGCCGCCGAGCGTGCCGTGGTTTAGTATCCTTGCGAGGTTAGCTCTTACACCGGGGTTCTCCCCGGCGTAGTGAGAGAGAATCATCTGTACCTTCTTTGTCAGCATCAGCACCCTCCTTGAACGCTGTAGGATTTCTCAAACGTCCTATGGATCTCATCGTATTTTTGAACCTCGTAGCGGCTGCCGATAGCAAAAGGAATGCGTTGATGGATGTTTCCAGGGCGCACATCTATAACTCGCATCGCTCCCGTGCTGGAGCTACCCCCTGCCTGCTCGGCAATCATCGCCATGGGAGCACATTCATAGAGCAGTCTCAATTTGCCTTGGGGCCGGCTATCATCTTCAGGGTAGAAGTAAACGCCGCCATAGTGGAGAATTTGGTGTAAATCGGCAACGAGGGCGCCGGAATATCGCAAAGAGTACCGGGTACCTTCCTCGGCGGTAATAGAATCGGAAAACGCCCTAGCGGGTGCATTCCATCTGCTGTAGTTTCCGAAGTTGGCGCTGACGATCTTGCCTTTCTCCGGCATACGGATGCTTTCGTGGTCTAAAACAAACTCCCCGATTTGCTCGTCCAGCACAAAACTGTGAACTCCGTCCGCAGCGCTATACACGAGGAGCACCGAAGGCCCATACATTATATAACCGGCGGCGATCTGTTCCGTTCCTTTTTGTAAGATGGATTCTTCAACCGTGCCTTTAAGACTGCGTATGGAAAAGATCGAACCTATGACACAATCTACATCGAGGTTGGAAGAGCCGTCGATAGGGTCCACCAGGACCACATACTTCTCATGTTGCTTGTCGGAAGAAATGCTCAAGGGCCGGTCTCGCTCCTCGGAAACGAGGGCTCCGACAATATCCACATACTCGAACGCCTCGACAAAGGCGGCATTGCCGAGTTCATCCAGCTTCTTGACTTCTTCTCCCTGAACATTAACCTCGCCCGTATACCCCAGCAAATTTTCCAGGGCGGCGCGCCGCACATAGCTGGAAATGATCTTTGCCACAACGCCCACTTGAATCATAACCCTGGTGAGCTCTCCGCTTGCACCGGGATGACTCCACTGGCGCTGTACGAGGAAACGGTCAAGAGTCATACGTTTTTCCTGCTTTTCGTCCATTAGAACCTGTCTCCTTTTTCAAAAATATCGGACCGATGGCTTCGAAACCGTGTTGCCTTACAATAATTCCCTGTCTTGCCCTGGGGAAATAGGGTGGATTGTGTATTTAGAACACCTTCAAACAGTATTCTTTCCTGGGACTTGACTCTTCATCCCCTCCCGGTTTCCTTGACAGGGCGGCTTGCGCTCTTTATGTTGATTAGCGGATTCATTTTTTTGGAAAAAGCAAACACACCATGCAAGAAACAGATTATTATGACATTTTGGGAGTCTCTGAAGGCGCCGATCAGAAGCGGATCAAGGAGTCATACCGCAGGCTCGCTTTTCAATACCACCCGGATCGCAACCAGGACCCTGAAAGCGTTGCAAAGATGAAAACCATCAACGAAGCTTATGCCGTCCTCTCCAATCCGGTAAAAAGGCGAGACTACGATGCCATGAGAAAGCAGTTTGGATCGTCTGCTTATAGCCGCTTTAAAAGCACTTACACGGAAAACGACATTTTCAGGGGATCGGACATTCATCGTATTTTTGAGGAGATGGCCAGAAGTTTTGGCTTCAGGGGTTTTGACGAGGTCTTCAGGGAAGCCTACGGCCAGGGCTACCAGCGTTTTGAATTTCAGAAGCCTGGCTTTTTTGCCCGAGGGTACGTTTTCTCAGGTCCTCTTTGGGGCAAAAAACAAGCTCAAGTGCCAAATTTCCCGCAAGGAAACCTTGGCAAGGTCACGCGTTACCTCCTGAAAAAAATGACCGGCGTCGAGTTGCCCGAAAACGGACCGGATATTCACGAGGTCATCACGCTTAGTCCGGCTGATGCGGCGGAAGGAGGCCCTTACCCATACTGGTTCAGAAAAAAGTCAGCCAAATTGGTGGTAAAGATTCCACCGGGTGTTCGGGAAGGGCAGTTCATTCGACTCGCCGGGATGGGGGAAAGTGGAAAAGGCGGCGGGAAACCGGGAGACCTTTATCTGCGTGTCAAGATAGAAAAGCCCCTGGGCCAAAGGCTGAAGGCCTATTTTTCCGGTCTCAGGAAGGGCTTCGGCCTTCAAAGGCGTTGAAAGTCTTATGCGTCCTAGGGACGGACTAAGATTATTCGGACGCCTCTCCAGAGGTTGGGCTTAGGCCTTCGCACGCCTTTTCAGCTTGTTCCATACTTATAATTTGAGACACCCTGTTTTCCAGCCTCATCACCTCCTCGATCATGATCCTGAGATATCTCTTGTTGGGATCATCATCCGGTGTAGTTTCAAACATCCTCCGGGCAAAGCCGCCGATCACGGTCAGCGGATTTCGGAGATCGTGGGCGACGCTGTTGGCAATCCTGCCCAGGGCCGCAAGCCTTTCAGCCTCGACCAGTTGTTTGTTCTTCTCCTTGAGTTCTTCGGTCCTTTCTTCGACAAGTATTTCAAGGTCGTTGCTGAAATGGGCCAGTTCTTTGTAGGTCCTGGCCAGGGCCTCCTGTGCTTTCACCCGTTCCGTGACATCTTCTCCTGAGCTCAGTGTGCCCACCGCTTTTCCGGACCTGTCCCTGATTAAGGTGTTGTACCAGTCGATCGTCCTTTCTTCCCCTGTCTTGGTCAGTACAGGGTTTTGATAGTACTCCAAAGGCTCGGAGTCTCCAGCCAGAATCTTTCTCAAAACAGTCGCCACCTCATTCCGGATTCTTTCAGGCAAAAAATGATCAACCCAGCGCTTGCCGAGTACCTCTTCCTCTTCCCGTCCCAGGATCTCACAGCCTCTTCTGTTGATCAGGGTCACTTCACCTTTCCCATTAAGGGCCAGAATGGCGACCCGGGCAATGTCCAGGTAGCTCTGGGCCCTCTCCTTCTCCAACCCTTCCCGATCCCTAGTGTGCTCTCGTTCGGCAGCCAGTCCCTCCAGTTGCCTAACTCGTTGTTCCAGCATTTCATAGGTCGGCTTGGACATGTTCATATCCTCTCTAGAATCCCTACCTCTCCCCTTGTCTTGATGGAATAGGGTGCATTGTGTATTCAGAATCCCGTGCCACAGTATTTCTGTGTTGGATTTTGCTTTTCTAAGGACACGGACTCCTTTTGACCCGGCGGTACATGCTTTACATTAAAAATACAGCTTCTGCCATTTTTGATTACAGGATCTCGCGTATTGCCGCACAGCTGTTCAATACTATAAAAATGTGCTATAAGCATCGAAAACCAGCAATGATCTGAGCCCTATCCGGAAAGGGAAGATCGGACATGACCTACCTTGCCCTTATTGAGCACCTGAGAGTTCCGGATATCGTTGATATTCTGTTTCTCACCGTCGTGGTCTACTATCTGTTTATCTGGTTCAGGCGAACTCAGGCATTCAAAGCCCTTATCGGGCTGCTGGTACTGGGGTTGGTCTACACTGGTGCCAGGGTATGGGGCCTCTTTCTCACCACCTGGGTGTTCAAAATCTTCTGGCAGGTCCTGGTGATCCTGCTGATTATTCTGTTTCAGTCGGAGATCCGTCAGGTACTGGAGCGAGTGAATCCCCTCCGCATGATCGGCTTCCATTCGTATGCAGGCAAGGGGGACTGGATCTCCACTCTGGTGCAAGGGGTCTTCACCATGGCCCAGAGGCGAATCGGCGCCCTTGTGATCATCGAAAGAAGCGACCGCATAGAAGAGTGGGTCACCGCGTGCATCCCCCTCCAGGGAACTCCCAGTCCGGAGATCTTGCTCAGCATCTTTCATAAGGAATCTCCGCTCCACGACGGCGCTGTGGTGATCCGGGAAGGACGCATCGCCTTTGCTTCCTGCTTTCTGCCGCTCAGTTCATCCGAGGGGCTCCCCCTAGCGTGGGGCACCCGCCACCGGGCTGCCCTGGGGCTCTCAGAACGTTGTGACGCTTCAGTGGTGGTAGTCTCCGAAGAGCGCGGAGAGATCTCCTTGGCTCGCGAAGGAAAAATGAGGCCTCTAAACACACCTGAAGATCTGTCCTCTCTTCTGAAAAAATCTATGGCACCCTCCCGCTCTCCAAGATTTTCATGGTCTGAAAAGATGGGCGACCTGATATTGAGTCACTGGAAAATCAAGTTGGGGGTCCTGGCAGGGGTGACCCTGGTCTGGTTGCTTTTGGCGGGAGAGCAGAATTTTCGGGTATCCCTGCTTGTTCCTCTGGAAGAGGATAACCTTCCCCAGTCTCTGAAAATCGTAAGTCCGGTGAATCCGCACGTAGAGATCACGTTCCTGGGGCTCCGAATGGATGCCGCTACCTTGACCCCCAAGGACATACACGCAAAGGTTGATCTTTCCCGGGCCGGCGTCGGCACTCAAGCTTTCTTCATATCCCGTGATAATATATCCTTTCCCGGTGAAGGTTTGAGGATCATCCACATCTCTCCTCCCCACATAACATTCACGTTCTCTTTGAAAAAAACAGAGCAATCGCAGACGGGAAAAGTTTATGGCACCTTTTCACGGGTTTTTTCGCCCTTCCATTTCATTGAAGGCCGCAGCTCAAATAAGAAAGAAGATAGCCTGGCCGCCGGCTGCCGGCCCAACCGGTTTGATCAAGCAGGGATTTTGCCATCAACTTGAGTTCCTATTCATTCAGGCCCTGGCCGGACAATTCGCATTTTGAAATACAGGATTCGGGTATCTGAAATACACGATCCACCCCATTTTCATTTTCCAATCTCCATGTATCATTCCTGTCCAAAAACGGTTTCGCCATGTTGAAGGGACATGGGGGTCTCTTTTCAAAAACGAGGGGAACCGGGCAAAGACTCTGCAGAAAGGTGCCCCCAAGGCGGGCGGAGACCCTCATCAATCCATTCCATGGAAGGCTTTTCATGGCCATTTCCGCAGGAGGCCATCCGCCCGCCTAACGCATCGCCTTACGCTGAGTGCCGGGCACCGGCCTTCTCGTTTTTGAAAAGAGACCCCCATGCCCCTGCTTTGGCGATGCGAAAAAAAGG
>JARRRH010000166.1:0-10142 GCA_037380925.1 Deltaproteobacteria bacterium
ACTTTCATCCCTTTCCAAGCGTTTTCTATTCTCAAACAAAGAGAGAACTCTTTTCCCAATCCCTGTGCTCTTCCTGGAAACTTTTCAGAAAGCAACGTCCCTTTTTGTTTCTGAGATCATAGATGCTGTGCCTGAGGATCGTCACCGGTTTACCCCCTTTCAAATGGACTGAAATGTCATAACGGGTGAAATCGGCGATAATGCCACGAATCACTTCTCCTTCGAGCAGTGTGAAAAAAACAACTTCTCTTTCCTTCATGAGAGGGAAAAGGGACTTGTTCTTCACAAAGTGACGTTTGTGGGGGGAAAAAATGGGCTCAAGACCAAGGGCCCTGACCTTCTCTTCTGTTTTTATAAACCCTCGGATCGCCTCGGCGAGATCCGCGGGATAGAGGCACTTTACCTGAACTTTGGGAAGCACTTCCTGTTTTTGCTGCCCCTCTATGTGCATCTTCACGTCATACTTCAAATTCTCCAATACCGTGGCCTTCAGAATGCGACAGCCGTGGACATGAAACTCCCAGACCTGTTTGGAATCCAACGCCTGATCAAACACGGAGTGGCCGTAGTGCTCATCCAGGTATTCTTGAAGTCCCAACAGATACCCCATTTTCAAAATCCCCCTTCCTCGCCCATTTTGGGACTAGCCCGAAGGTACCTTAAGGTAGGCCTTCCGGCAAAGAGCCATAAAACTATTGACCCATTCGGCCGCGTCCCTGTCACCGCTCTCTGCTTTTCTTTGCTCGTCAGGATAGGCGGTGTGAAGCAAGTCATAGCAGACATTCTGCACGGTCCAGATGTTGACCTGAAACGGCAATTCCCCCAAGATCCCTAACGCAGCGTTGAGCCTTCCGAGCCTTTCCCTATCCAGAGGACTTTCGGACAGACATTCAGCCATTCTTTCAAGATTCTTTCTCAGCGCAAACTCAAGGCCATCCCCCTTTACCGCCATTCCCGCCGTGTTGGCGGCCTCGAGGAGAAGGCGAACACGTTCCGGATCGACCTCTTCATCCTCAAAAGCACGCTGCAAATCTCCATGCAGGACATATTGAGCGGCGAATTGCAGGGCCTCCGGTATCGCACTGCCCGACTCGGTGAGAAACCGGATCATGGGAGCGTGGTTTTCATAGAGTTGACGATAGATAGATTCTGCCTGCGAAAGTGACGATTTGAGGACAAGGCCCAGAATCTCACTCTGCTCGTTCCGAAACAAAGATTTCAAAGAATAGAGTGCTTTTTCGAAATGCTTATCCAGAAGTCGAATGGATTCTGGAAAATCCGCTCCATCGAAGGCTCCTGAGATCTGTTTGAGCATCGATTGGTACGCCTGTTCATGCTCAAATCTCCGGACACCGCAGGTCATGTTGTGATCTCCCAGATGGAGGACAGCAAAACAGATCGCGGCCCCTTCGGTCGTGATCTCGGAAGTGAATGTCGCCCTCCCCACGGCCAGAGTCGCTTTTCCGGCCCTCAAAACCCGATAATCCTCTCGATCCACTTTGTAGCAATACACCTCCACGTTTTTGTCGTAGTCTTTGAAAAGGGAACTCATGGCATAGTGGGCGGCCACCTTCTTCAAATCCGCCCTGGCCGGTCGGACATATTTGTCATAGATGGCCCGGCCGTTCTTTTCTGTGGCTTTGTTACTTTTTGCTGTCTCCAAGCGTTCTAAAAACGCGGGCTCCAAATCCTCCCCGAAACTTTCCTGAGCAAGCTGAAGGACCCGTGCCGCGTACTGAATCACTTGTATGGTTTCAATCCCCGAGATGTCGTCAAAAAACCATCCACAGCTCGTGTACATCAACATGGCGTGGCGCTGGAGTTCCAGGAGTTTGAGAGCCGCGCACCGCTCTTCTTCTGTGAGCTCTCTGGTCACATGCCTTTCAACAAAACGCTCCCTGGTCGCAGGAGACCGGTCCAGTATGACCTCAATGTATTCTTTTCGCGCATCCCATGGCTCTTTAAAAAATTCTCCGGCGCGCGCTTCATAGCCCGGTGACACAGCATCGCGCAACCAGTCCAGAGATTCCCGGAGAAATTGACGCCACTCCTGGTTCCATTCTGGATGGGAGCCGGTATGGCATCCACAGTTGGCCCGCCACCGCTCGACACCGTGGGCACAACTCCAAGAGGTGTTTTCAAAAATTTCCACTTCATGAGCAGGTGGGTTCTTTTCCAGGTATTCCCCGTAGTTGGTGAGGTTTGCCAACTTCTTCGACTCGATAACGTTCAACGCATAGGCAAGCGCCATGTCTCCAAACCTATGGTGGTGGCCGTAGCTTTCTCCATCCGTAGCAATATGCACCAGTTGATTCCCGGCCCCTTTCTCGGAAAACCCTCCCATGAGCCTCTGAACAAAGGCTTCCCCACTGCTCAGAAGCCCTTCAAAAGCCACAGCTCTCGAGACAGCCCCATTGAAAAAGAAAAGGGCAATAGATCGGCCGGAAGGCAGACGCAGGGTGTAGGTTCTGGTGGGATCGATAAGGCCATCCTTCACATCCCTCCAGTTCTTTTCCCCCATGGGTCGAAAACGCTTCGCTTGGTGCTGGGCTAGGATGGTGAAATCCATGTCCTTTTCCGCCAGAATCTCGAGGCTCTCAAGGTCTACCGCCGTCTCCGGGAGCCACATGCCTTCAGGCTTTCTCCCGAATCGGTGCTCGAAATCACGAATGCCCCATTGGATTTGCGTCTCCTTGTCCCCGCGACTGGCCAAAGGCAGGATCATATGGTTGTAAGCTTGGGCCACAGCGGAACCGTGTCCGGAATAAGAGGCCTGGCTTACTCGGTCTGCTTCCAAGATCGCCTCATAGACCTTCGGCGCATTTTTTTCCATCCAGACTGCGTTCCTGCTTGCGAGATTATTTCCTAAACACTTCCGCTCAAGACCCTTGGTCTTGCGGCCTCACCCTTCGCCTCCGCCGATTTCCTGCAATGGACTCGTAAAGCTCCAGGTACTTGTGGGCGGAACGATGCCAAGAAAAATCTTCTTTCATGCCGTTTGCCATGATCCTTGTCCAGGAGTCTAAATACCCAAACAGCCTGAGCGCTCTTCGGATTGCAGCTAAAAAAGCTTTTGCTTTATAAGGTCCAAACTTGAACCCGTTTCCCTTCTTATTTTTTGCATCAAACGTCACGATCGTATCCGCAAGGCCCCCAGTTGCCCTCACCACGTGCACGGTTCCGTATTTGAGCGCATACATTTGAGTTAGACCACAGGGCTCGTATCGAGAGGGAACGAGAAATATATCCGCTCCGGCCATGATGCGGTGGGCGAGCGGCTCATTAAAGCCGATAAAAAGACCCACCTTACCGGGATGGCGTTCAGCCCCTTTCCGAATGGCCTGTTGGATAGGCTCTTCCCCGGATCCCAGAACCACGAGACCTACACCCAATCCAAGAAGATCATCCAGAATTTCAACGAGGAGGTCCAATCCCTTCTGAGCGTCAAGGCGGGAGACCATGCCCAGCAACGGCTGTTTTTGCAAAGAAGAATCCAAGCCCATCTCGTCCAGGAGCGCTTCCTTACACCTCTCTTTTCCCACCATGTTCTCCGGCGAATAATGGGCCTTGAGATGGGGATCACGGGCAGGGTCCCACGAAAAATAGTCGGCCCCATTGAGAATGCCGTACAGATCTTTTGATCGCTTTTTGAGAATGCCTTCCATGCCCATTCCAAACTCGGGAGTCTGTATTTCCTGGCTGTAGTTGGGGCTTACGGTGCTGAGGGCATTTGAATATACGATGCCTGCCTTCAGCAGGCTTATCTTATTCCAATACTCGAGGCCCTCGGGGTGGAATTCCTCAAAAGGGAGGCCGCACGTGGCCAGCTTTTCTTTCGGAAAAAGGCCCTGATAGCCTATATTGTGGATAGTAAAAAGGGAGGCCGTGTCCTTAAAAAACACGTCTTTCTTGAAAAGGGTTTTGATATAGGCAGGAACCAATCCGGTCTGCCAATCGTGACAGTGAACCACGTCAAAATCAAAATCGATCGCCTTGGCCAGCAGCAGAGCGGCTTGGCTGAAGAAAGCGAATCTCTCCAAGTTGTCGTAATAATCACCTTCCGGAGTGCCGTAAAGATTCGACCGGTCAAAAAGATCCTCCCTTTCAAAGAAATAAACCGGAACCCTGTCCTCTGTTTCTGTTTCCAGCACATTCGACGGCAGCTTGTCCTCTCCCAAAGGCACTTTGAGGCCCCGCATTAACACCTTCGTCGTGTAAGGACCTTCTTTGACAACACGATAGTAGGGGAGCCCCACCCGCACATCCACACCCAGCTTCTTGAGGGCGCCGGGAAGAGACCCTGCCACATCCGCCAATCCGCCTGTCTTGGCAAAAGGAACCACCTCAGGAGAGAGGAAGAGAACCTTTAAAGTTTCAGTCATCTCGATACCTAAAATGAGTCAATTCTTATGTCGAGGAATGGAAATGACCACTCACTGATCCTGTGCTGTCATTCCTGCGAAAGCACTAGCTGCGCCATTTTGTCATTTGAATTTGTTTCGTGCTTCGAGTTTCGTATTATGAATTTTCTTTAACTGTTGTCTTTTTCTACCGCCTCGAGTATCTGGGGATAAATGTTGGGAACGCTGTAAAGCACGCGGTTCCACGAAGGGATCAAGGTGCTCTCATGGGGCCCCTTTGTCTGCTCCCATGCGGATATGTGTGAAGGATCATGTCCACAAAAGCATCATCCAACGGAACCCCGTGGGAGCGCACATAGTCCAGATAAAACTTCCCAATATCTATCACCATCCGGTGAAGACCCTTCTCTCTGTCATCCGGAGAAAGGTCCTGGTGTTTGTGCTCGTAATTGGGTACAAGGTCAATCTGGGCTATTTTGGGCAAGATGACTCTCTTGTAGACCTCCGACAGGGTGCTCACTTCCAGGCCCCAGTCGTAGGCGATATTGATCCCCCGGCCGAGACGGGTCAAGAAGCTGAATTCCCCTGCAAGAGGGTAATTGAATGTGCGATGGTAACTGAAAAAATGGCCCAAGTCGTTGAATCCCCGCTCAAACATAATGCGCCGCATGGCGTCCACAATAGGCGTCACGAAGAGCCGCGTCACCCGGCCCTTCATGGTTCGCTCGGTGGGAGAGATCCGGGGATAATACCCTTTGCAGAACTCAAAATCGTTGTTCGGGTTGGCTGTAGGCTCTATGAGCCGCCCTAGAAGGGCACGGTCATAGGTGACAATATCGCAATCGTGCAAACCGATGACGTCGCAATCCTCCCGGGCGAAGAGATAGCCCAGGCTGATCCACACCGACTGCCCTTTGCCCTGAACGCCGGTCGAGATTTCTCTTTTTTGGATCTCTCGGAAAACGTTCTGAATCCTTGGGCCTTCGACCCACACCACCTTAAGGTCTCTTTCTGGAGTGCGCAGCCTGCCGAAGTATTCTTTAGCTTCCCGAAACTGGGCCTCTTCGGGAGCGCCGCCCAGAGCCACGACAATGCAGTGAAGATAGCGGACTTTCTGGATCTCATCCAGAATGCGATCCAGAACCCGAGGATTTTGGATCTCTGAGTAAAGGGATGGGAGCAAGAGGCTGATCTTGACATGTCGAACGTATTCCTCCAGTTTCCCTTCCAGATCTTCAAGATAAGCCTCCGCATCGAAAGCCCTGTAAAGGGCATGCAAGGTTGTGATGAGTCCTTCTTGGTGAAAATCCGTCATGACACCACCTCCTACGCCCCATGAAAACTCGGGGGGCTGTTTTGCGTGGAATTTAATTGTACATGAGATCCAAAAGTTTTCGGTAAGATCTTAGTCAGGATTGCTGCGATCCGATCGGCTCCTTCAGTCTCCTGTTTTTCCCTTTTGAGCGGATTTCTCGTTCCAGATCTTGATCAAGTAATCTTTATGTTCTTCGAACTGCATGGCCTGCTCTTCGACCAAGGCCTCCGCCTCTTGGGAGGACATCTCCCAACTCTCGCGCACAAAAGAGGCCACCCTTGCGTAGTAGAGGGGCGTGACGAGATCCAGCAGCTTGGTCCGGTTGACGGTCCAAAGATGGAAGGTCGCCGCCAGATCGTAAAGGATCTGAACCCATGCACTGGTGGAAAGGTGGAACCGGCTCGAATCCAGCTCATAGGCTTTTTGGATTTCTACGAAGCAGCCCTCGCAAAAGATCTCTCTCCATAGGGCCGAGAACTGCTTATAACCCATCTTGAAAAGATCCACCATGTTTTCCAGATTGACCTTGACAGGCTCGGGCTCTGTGTAGCCTTCGTAACCGAAGATCTCCACCGCTTCACTGCCCCTGATTCCCTTCCAATAGGTTTCATACCGCTCCATCAGCGAAAAAAGAGCCGAGAGGACCTGCCGGAACATAGGCCCCAGGTGCTGCCCCGGGTCCTTTACATCGTGGATTTTCACCCCCAGTTTGGACTGACAGATTTGGAATCCCTGGGTGATCGCACTGGTGGTCATCCAGATATCAATACCGAAGCGGGACACGTCCGTTTCCCACACATCCTGTTCCGAATAGAACCTGGCCACATCCCTTGAGATGGCAAAGTCACCGCCAATGGGCTGGCGGATCCGCTTGCCGTAAAGGGCCCGGGTCAGATTGTAGACTATGTTGTTGGTGATGGTGCCGTCATACTTGTGCCTCAAGTACACCGGCGCCACAAACTGAAAGCCTTCCTCCAGCACGGGGTCCATGAGGTGCTTCACCCAGTCCGGTGTGATGCTCCGGAGATCGGAGTCCACCATAGCGCAGACTTTGATCTTAAGACGACTTGCTGCTTCAAACAAAGACCGCAGGGCCGTCCCCTTGCCGCCGGGTCCCCGGTAGATAGAGATGATTTTCTCCTGCCATGGCTTGATCTGAAACTCCTTGGCCACTTCCCGGGTATCGTCGGTAGAGCCGCCGTCCGCGATGAATATGACGCTTCTTTTTTCCTTATAGTGTTCGTTCAGACCGTGGGTGACCATCTGGATGACATGCTCGATGGTTTTCTCGTTGTTGTAACAAGGGATTCCCACCAATATGTCAGCCGATTCGATCTCTTCGAGCCGCTTTGACGTGTAGGCCCGAAGCGCAGTATCATAGTGCATCCTCGTTCCCCCTGTTCCAGAGCTTCCCGAACTCTATACCATAAGAACCAGGAGGTGGCAAATCCGGTTCTTCTGTCACCCAAGAAAACCTATTGAATTTTATACGGAAACGGGCTAACCTAAAGACGTCCCCAACAGGCTGTGCACGGACGCCTTCCCGCGGTCCACAGGGAAAAACCACAAATTCAGGAGGTTTCCCATGATGGTGAGGTTCATAAGAAAACGGTCCAGAAAGGCGGGTCTTCCGCCGGGTACTTTGGTCCATATTGGGGAAAAGAAGACGGAGAAACCCAGGATCCGGCTTATAGACTACAATGAGGACCACCTTGAGGAAAAGGACCTGGAAAGCATAGAGGAATGCTTTCCTTACAAAGACACGCCGACCATGACATGGATTAATGTGGATGGCATCCACGAGGTTGACCTGACCGAAAAGATTGGCGAGCGATTCGACCTCCATCCCCTCGTCCAAGAGGACATCCTCAACACCGACCACCGCCCGAAACTGGAAGATTATGAAGATTATCTTTTTCTGATCTTGAAGATGCTCACTTACGACGACACTGAGAAGGATCTGAAAATGGAGCAGGTCAGCCTCATCATAGGCCGCACTTTTGTTCTCTCCTTTCAGGAAAGCCAAGGCGACGTCTTTGAGGCTGTCCGGGAAAGGCTGAGAAAAGGAAAGGGCAGGATCAGAAAAATGGGACCGGACTATTTGGCCTATTCCCTGACCGACGCCGTCGTGGACCACTATTTCCTGGTTCTCGAGAAAATCGGGGGGGAGATTGAGTCGCTGGAAGATGAACTGATCAAAGAGCCTGACACGGAAACCGTGGAATCCATCCACAGCCTCAAAAGTCAATTGATATTCCTGCGTAAATCCGTCTGGCCTTTGAGAGAAGCGATTGTGGGTCTAGAAAAGGGAGAATCCGAGCTTATCCAGGACAAAACCGCAGTTTACCTGAGAGATGTCTACGACCACACCATACAGGTGATTGACACGATCGAGACGTTTCGTGATATGGTCTCCGGAATGCTGGACGTGTATCTCTCCAGCATGAGCAACAAGATGAACCAGGTGATGAAAGTCCTAACCATCATTGCTACCATATTCATACCCATGACCTTTATCGCGGGCGTTTATGGCATGAATTTCAAGATCATGCCCGAACTGGAATGGCGTTGGGGCTATTTGTATGCCTGGATCGTCATGGTCTTGATCGGCCTTTCCATGGTGTTTTATTTCAAGAAGAAAAAATGGATATGAAAGCAACCTGAAGCCAACGGGGTTCCTGAGCTGAAAGCGGCCCTGTGAAACAAGGGCAGAATTTTCGAGCGACTCCGATCTGTTTTGATCAATCCCGTCAGCAAAGTCTTCTATGCTTTTATCGGGCCTGCTTGTGAAATCCCTTCGCGCCCTCAGTTTTCAGGAAAAGAATTTAGCCGACATTAGAAAAAAACCCTTTCCTCAGGCAGAATGAGGACTATTCTTTATGCTTCTCATGCCGCTCAGCGCAAGAGGCACCGTCAGAAGACAAATGCCTAGTGGAAAGGTTAACTTATTGAAAGCCCTACCGAAATGCTGTAAAGAGTGCCGCGCTGTGATAGGGGACAAAGACCGGCGCCGTTGGGTTCATCTGGGGTTCACCGCCTTCACCTTCTTTTTCCTGAACGTCATGGTTTTTGCGGGCTCGGTAAAACCTTATGAGGTGGCTTTCGAGGGGATTCCCGACAGCAAGTTGCTGAAGGACATGAAGGCGCTCTCGGACAGCATAGCCCTGAAACACGAGCCCCCTGCGAGCCTAAATTTGTTGAAACAGCGTATAGAACGGGATCGTAAAAAATTTCTGCAATTACTCAAAGCCAACGGTTATTACGGAGCCCAAGTGAGAGGTGAAATCGACTCCAAGGCTGACCCACCTCGCATCGTCTTCCGAGTGGATCCCGGTCCGGCCTATGTCCTGAGCTCCGCTGATTTTCAGATCCTCAGTCAAGCTGGGAAACCTACTGTGGATCTGCCGGAGCCGAGTGACATCGGCCTTGTTTTGGGTTCCCCCTTCAACGCCGCGTCCGTCATAGATGCGCAAAAAGCGCTTTTACGTAAACTCTCAAAACAAGGGTACCCCTTTCCCAAAGTGCAGGAAAGGAAGATCGTTGTGGACCATGCTACAAAGCTTGTCACAGTGAGCTTCTTGATCGACCCGGGGCCGCCGGCCTTTTTTGGTCCAACAAGTTTCAAGGGTCTGGAATCGGTAGAGGAGGCTTTTTTGCGACACAAGATCCCGTGGCAGGAAGGAGACCGATTTAATGCCGACCTGCTTGCGGTTCTGCGAAAACGCCTCATGGATCTTGGTCTCTTCGCCACCATCCGTGTCGTTGAGTCCCCAAGCATTGATGAAAAAGGCAGACTTCCCATAACCGTCACGGTCATTGAGCGCAAGCACCGTTCTATCCGGGCTGGAGCGAATTACAAAACAGATGAAGGTTTGGGTGGAAAACTATCATGGGAACATCGCAACCTGCTCCGCCAAGGCGAGCGACTGACCTTGACGGGAGTGGCCTCGGAAATCACGGTTTCCGCAGAGGGTGTCTTTCGCAAACCGGACTTTTTGCAAAACGATCAGGCCCTTCGCCTGTCCTTGCGGCTTGCGGAAGATGACACGGATGCTTATAAGAGCAGAAACATGGTCAGTCTGGCAAGCATCGATCGGAAAGTCGCCGAGGAGATCACGATCGGTGCCGGGTTTGGGTTTAAAACATCAAAAGTCACCCAGCTTGGTCAGGAGGAGAGCTACAGCTTCCTCTTCCTTCCTATTTATCTGGAAAGAGACACAAGCAATGATTTACTCGATCCCTCACGGGGCGGGCGCTTGGGCTTGCGACTGATACCCCACTGCGATGTCTCCGGAGAAGGTACCGATTTTGCCGCGTGCTATGGGCGGTACAGACACTACATCCAGATCTTGAGGGACCCCTATTTAGTGCTTGCCGCCAGAGTTACCTTGGGCTCTATTGTCGGGGCGGAGACAAGAGAGATTCCTGCGGACGAACGCTTTTACGCCGGCGGAGGGGGATCTATC
>JARRRH010000167.1:0-5916 GCA_037380925.1 Deltaproteobacteria bacterium
TTATCATAGGGAACCTCGAAGGATTCCCCCGCGTTCCGAGTGTTCCCCTGGACCTTCTTCGCAGAGCGATCCACCTTTTCCACGTGATGTTCCAGTCTCAGATCAATCCCCTGCTTTTCCCTGAAAACTTTCGCCTGTCTAACAACAAGATCATTTGGATCCCGACCGGGATCGGCAATATTGTACGGGATCCCTCAGGCGCTATAGGAAACGTCCCCTGTACTCTCCAAGACAACGACGTCCAGATCGGGCCGGTTTCTCTTTGCGCGGCTGGCCGCACTCATGCCCGCCGCATCTCCTCCAATGATCACAAATCTCATTTTTCACCTCCAAGCTCCCGACAAAGTTCATCCACCGTAAAACACCTGTCTATTCTGGTTTATTTCCAGTGCAAAAGGCAACACTTTTGCTTGCGTGAGTCGGCCTTTTTTGATTATGTTGACACTCAAGCAGTTTTAATGATGAAAATCTTCCACAGTTGAGTATGAGATTTCTTAAACACTTGCACATATTCACCACGGAGACGCAGAGGACACAGAGAAAACCCAATCTTTCATTTGCCGGGAGACCTGCCCGCCACGGGATCTTCGCTGCGCTACGACAGGCGAGGCAGGCGGGTACCGGCAAATAAAAGGTATGTCTCAGGCCGGTGCGACGTTTTTTGACTGAGAATACCCTAGAACTGGGAGCCCATTATTGAGTTAATGGACCGTGAGATGAGATGGACTACTCTTCGCCGAAGGCGGACGAGCAAGTTGCCCATTCGCGGTATCTCCCGCGAATGGGCGAATTTTTCCTCTCCGTGCTCTCCGTGCCTCCGTGGTGAATGAAGGTTTGTGACCTTAATTGTGAAAAGCGGCATTTGGCTTGCGATCACCTTCTGTTTCTGAAAGGAGCTTTCTATGGTTTCTTTGGATATTGACCTCAAGGACAAAGTTGCTCTGGTGACAGGCGGCAGCCGCGGCATTGGAAAGGCCATCGCCAAAGCCATGGCCGAAAAAGGCGCCAGGGTCGCCGTCTGCGGAAGAAGGCAGGAGAATCTGAATCAAGCGACAAAGGAATTTGAGGCATCGGGGCTCAAAGTCCTGGCTCGAGCTGCGCACGTGGGAAAAGGCGACCACGTAAAAGCTCTCATCATGGACCTGGAAAAAGAATTTGGAACCCTGGACATTCTCGTCAACAACGTGGGCACGAACATCTTGACCCCTTCGGTTGCCGAGGCGGAAGAAAGCCTTTGGGACAAACTGATCGAAACAACTTTGAAAAGTGCTTTCCTCGTTACCTCTCACGCCTATCCCCTCATGAAAAAATCCGGCAGGGGGAAGATCATCAATATCTCTTCAGTCGCGGCCAGAAAAGCGGCCAGGGGCATGGGCATTTACTGCGTGGCCAAAGCCGGCCTTGAAATGCTCACCAAAGTCCTGGCCGTGGAACTCGCTTCTGAGCATATCCAAGTGAACGCCGTGGCACCCTACATGGTGAGAACCCAGTTCAGCCAGCCCTTTTGGAGCAATGAAAGTCTCCTTAAGGAAATAACAAGGACCATCCCTATGGGCCGCATTGCAGAAACAGATGACGTGGTCGGGGCTGTTCTTTTTCTGGCATCCGATCTCTCCGACTTTATCACCGGAGAAATTATTCATGTAGATGGAGGCTCCCTGGCTTAGTTTGCGTTCCGAAATGGCCCTATTCCGTTGGGCGCAGTTTGCCCTATTTTCTTCCGAAAAGGTTTGACTTGCTTTATAAAGTATAGTAGTTTTTTCATGAAAATGAATGAGAGTTCATTCATTGAATTAAATATTCAGAATAAAAATCAAAGCTTTATAAGCCACCACCCTAAAAACTCAAACGTCTTCCTCAAGGAGGTCCCGTATGGACAGGAAAATCAAAAAGGCCGGAGTGCTTGGTGCAGGAGTCATGGGAGCCACCATAGCCGCTCAGCTTGCGAATGTAGGGATTGAGACCATTCTTCTGGATATCGTTCCCCCGAAGCTCACCGAAGAAGACGAGAAAAAGGGACTCAGCCCGGACAGCAAAGCCTTCAGGAACAAGCTCTCCCAAAACGGGGTGCAGACCGCCTTGAAGTCACGGCCCGCCTCTTTTTACGTGCCTGAAAATGTCAAGCTCATCGACACAGGCAATATGGAAGATGACCTCGAACAGCTTAAAGAGGTGGACTGGATCATCGAAGTCGTGGTGGAGAGGCTGGATATAAAGAAAATCGTATTCGAGAAGATCGAATCCGTTCTGACACCGGACACGATTATTTCCTCCAACACCTCCGGCATATCGGCAAAGGCCATGTGCGAAGGCCGGTCTGAGAATTTTCGAAAGCACTTCGCCATCACCCATTTTTTCAATCCCCCCCGATATATGAAACTCCTCGAAATCGTTCCCGGACCCGACACGCTTCCCGACGTGGTGGACACCCTGGCCCAAGTCTGCGAAAAAGTGGTGGGCAAAGGGATTGTCTATGCCAAGGATACGCCCAATTTTGTGGCCAACCGCATCGGCGTCTACAGCATGCTGACGGTTATCCGTACAATGATGGATCTCGGCCTGCCCATTGAAGCTGTGGACCAGTTGACGGGGCCCGTGATCGGACATCCCAAGAGTGCCTCCTTTCGAACAGCCGACCTGGTGGGCCTCGATACCGTGCTCCATGTGGCCGCCAACGTATACGACGGCTGTTCTGCTGACGAGAAACGGGACATGTTCAAACCCCCGGCCTTTATTCAACAGATGACTGAAAAGGGGCTTCTCGGCGAAAAAACCAAGCAGGGCTTTTACAAAAAGGCCAAGGACAGCGAAGGCAAGAAGACCATTCTTTCTTTGGACTACAACACTCTGGAGTACACTCCTCAGGAAAAAGTCAAGCTGGGATCCCTGGAAGCTGCAAAGGCCATTTCGGGAACCTCCGGCAAGGTCAAGTCCCTCTACTATGCAGAGGACGTTGCCGGTCAGTTCACTTTTAGGACCACATCCGAGACGCTCATTTATGCGGCCAATCGCATTCCTGAAATAGCCGACGACATCGTGAACGTGGACAATGCCATGAAATGGGGCTTTGCGTGGAAAATGGGCCCTTTTGAGGGCTGGGATGCCCTGGGCGTGCGTCTGTCCGTCGAAAAGATGAAACAAGCGGGCTACGACATTCCCGGCTGGGTGCAGGAGATGCTGGGTAGCGGGAAGGAGTCTTTTTACAAGAGGGAAAAGGGCAACCTTTATTTCTACGATGTCCTTTCCAAGGACTACAAGGAAGTCCCGATCAAACCCGGGATTATTCTTCTTCCCTCCCTGAAGGACCGGGAAAAGAAGATCGCCGGCAACAAAGGGGCAACCCTCATAGATTTAGGTGACGGGGTGGCTTGCCTGGAGTTCCACACCAAGATGAATGCCATTGGTGACGACATTGTCAACATGGTCTTCAAGTCAGCCGATATCGTGAGCAAGGACTTCCAGGGACTGGTCATCGCAAACCACGCGGACAACTTTTCAGTCGGGGCCAACCTGCCCCTCGTGCTTTTCTCGGCCCAGGAAGAAGAGTGGGATGAATTGGAGTGGATGGTTAAAATGTTTCAGGACAGCCTCATGAGATTGAAGTACCTGGACAAACCTGTGGTGGCCGCCCCCGCGGGCATGGCTTTAGGAGGCGGTTGTGAAGTCTGCCTCGCTGCGGATCGCGTCCGCTATGCCGCAGAGACCTACATAGGTCTTGTGGAAGTGGGCGTCGGACTCATCCCGGCGGGTGGCGGCACAAAGGAGCTTGTCATCCGAAACACGGAGCACCTCTTTGAAGTGCAGCGAGGTGGAGTCTATCCCAAACAGATTGAGCTGATGCCCTATATTGCAAGAGCCTTTGAGACCATCGCCCTGGCCAAAGTGGCTACCTCGGGACCCGAGGCGGTCAAGCTCGGATACCTGAGACCTACGGACAAGATGACGGTCAACCGGGACTACCTGATTCAGGAAGCCAAAAACACGGTTCTCGCCATAAACATGGAGGGATACATACCGCGGAGGCCCCTGGAGGAAATCCGTGTGGCCGGAGAGAACAGCTTTGCCATGATGAAATTGGCTGTTTGGACGCTTCACGAGTCGGGTTATGCCACCGATTACGATATGACGGTCGCCGAAAAGGTGGCTTATGTGGTTTGCGGCGGCCGGGTTCAGGAGGACACTAAGGTGAGTGAGCAATATCTGCTCGATCTGGAAAGGGAGGCTTTCCTGAGCCTTTGCGGCGAGCCGAACACCCATGCCAGAATCCAGCATATGCTGACCACAGGGAAACCATTAAGGAATTGAGGAATTGTCGATTGATGATTGATGATTGAGGGATACGGGGATCGGGAAATTGAGGGATTGAAGATTGAGCATTGGCTAATAACCAATGACTGGTATTTAGTTGCAAAAGTTCCCGATATGTCATTTCGACCGAAGGGAGAAATCTTTCCCAGTGTTATCAAAAAGTTCTCAGTCACTTCGTTCCTTCGAAATGGCACGGTTATTAATGTAACTAAGTACTTGTGACCAATGACTAATGACTAATGACCATCCTTAGTGGAGGAAAACAAAATGAGAGAAGCTGTTATCGTTGCTGCTTGCAGAACAGCCGTGGGAAGGGCGCCGCGCGGCATGCTCAGGCACACCCGTCCGGAGGCGATGGGTTGTGCCGTGCTGGGCGAACTGCTGAAACGGGCAGGAGACCTGGATCCCGACCTTATCGATGACGTGATCATCGGATGCACCTTTCCCGAGGCCACGCAAGGTCTCAACCTGGGCCGCGTTCTGGTCATGTCCATGCACTGGCCCGATCGCATTCCCGGAATGACGGTGAACCGGTTTTGCTCATCAGGGCTTCAGTCCATTGCTATTGGTGCGGAAAAAATTATGTGCGGCTTCTCGGATGTGATCGTGGCCGGTGGCGTAGAAAGCATGAGCCAGATTCCCATGGGAGGGAGCATGCTCTATCCCAACCCGGCACTCGTCGACACAAGACCTGGAGCGTTTACAGGTATGGGCCTGACCGCCGAAAACGTGGCTGAAAGATACCAAATCGGAAGAGAGGAACAGGATGAATTCGGTGCGAAGAGCCAGCAGAAGGCGGAGGCCGCCATTAAATCGGGCCGCTTCAAGGATCAAATCGTTCCACTTAAAGTCAAAGTGCAAAAGCCTGCACCAAAGGGCGGCTTTGAGTTTGAAGAGGTCCTCTTTGATACCGACGAGGGGATGCGGCCCGGGACGACCAAAGAGAGCATTTCCAAGCTTCGCCCAGCCTTCACAGTTAACGGCACCGTGACGGCGGGCAACTCCTCACAGACGAGCGACGGTGCGGCAGGGGTAGTTTTGATGTCCAAAGACAAGGCCCGGGAACTGGAACTCAAACCCATGGCAACTTTCCGATACCACGCTGTAGAGGGATGCGCTCCGGAGTACATGGGAGTCGGCCCTGCAGTGGCCATTCCCAAAGTGATGAAGCTGGCCAACATGACCCTGGATCAGATTGAGCTGATTGAGCTGAATGAGGCCTTTGCGGCCCAGGCCATTTACTGTATCAGGGAACTCGGTATCAACGAAGACATAACCAATGTGAACGGTGGCGCCATTGCCCTCGGCCATCCTCTTGGGTGCACGGGTTCCAAGCTGACCACCCAACTGGTTTACGAGATGCAGGAGAGAAAGGTCCGCTGGGGTGTAGTGTCCATGTGCATCGGCTTCGGCATGGGCGCAGCGGCGATCCTTGAAAGAGAGGACTACTAACGGGAAAAAGGAGACGAAACATGGGAAAAGAAAAGCTTTTTAAGGGCGGAGAGTTCATCATAACCGATGCTCTACCCGAGGAGGTGTTCACCCCCGAGGATTTTACCAAGGATCAACGCCTGGTGGCCCAATCGGCTGAGGAGTTCGGCCTGAAGG
>JARRRH010000168.1:0-5470 GCA_037380925.1 Deltaproteobacteria bacterium
TCTGCGTAAAAGAGGCATTAAGCTTGAAAAAATCTTGGCCGAGCCTATGTCAACGGTCCGCGCTGATCCGAGTCTCATTGAACAGGTCATGCTGAATTTGATCACGAATGCGGCTGAAGCCATGAAAACTGTGGAAGGACCCAAGAAAATAGAGATCATTTCGTCTATGGAAGACGAACGCGTCATGGTAAAAATTTCGGATTCCGGGCCGGGCGTGCCTTCACACTTGAGAGACAAAATTTTTGATCCTTTCTACACCACCAAGAATGGCAGCACTGGGATAGGCCTTAGTCTCAGCCACAGAATCATCGCCGACCACGGCGGCTCCTTGGAGATATCCTCGAGCAAGTGGGGCGGGGCAGAATTCAAGATTGAGATCCCGGTTGAAAACATAAGAGAGCCGCAATGATTCAGTATTCCGTTTATATTGTCGATGACGAGGAAACCATAAGGGAGGGGGTCACCATGGCCCTTGAGGCAGACTACCAAGTGACGGTCTTTGATACAGGGGAGGCCGCCATTCATGCCATGGGAGAGAATCCCCCGGACCTGGTTCTGCTTGACATCGGATTGCCCGGCATGGATGGGATTGAAGCCCTTCGTAAAATAAGGGACTTCTATCCAGAGATGCTCGTCATTATGATAACGGCCTACGAAGATGTGGGTACGGTCGTCGCTGCTATGAAACTCGGTGCCTACGATTATGTCGTGAAACCCCTGCACATGGATGCCCTGGAGGTAACCGTTCAGAATGCCCTTGAGACGATAAGGCTAAGGAAAGAAGTTCAAGATCTTCAGGAACGCTACCTCAAAGAGAATCTTCCTTGCATCATAGGCGAAAGCAGCGCCATCCAGGACGTGATGGAGTTCATCAGTGCGGTGGCCAAAAGTCCGGACACTCCGGTTCTTCTTATTGGGGAAACAGGCACGGGCAAGGAACTGATCGCCCAGGCCGTTCATTACAGGAGTCCCAATTTCAAGGGCCCCTTTATGACAGTCAATTGTGCGGCTATCCCGAAGGATCTAACGGAAAGTGAACTTTTTGGGTATGAAAAGGGAGCTTTCAGCGGGGCAAGGGCATCGGGCAAAAAGGGGCTGATAGAGGAAGCCGCCAACGGAACCTTGTTCCTGGACGAGATCGGTGACTTGAGCCTCGAAGCGCAAGCAAAGCTACTCAGGTTTCTGGAATCGGGCGAATATTACAGAGTGGGGGGCACAAAGACTCTCCACCTTCAAACCAGGGTGGTCTCTGCCACAAACAAGGACCTGGATACGCTGATAGAAGTCAATCTATTCCGAAAAGATCTCTACTTCCGGTTAGGCATTATTAAAGTCCATATCCCCTCCTTAAATGAACGGCGGGAAGACATTGTTCCTCTTGCCAAGCATTTTCTGGTGACCTTCAGCAACAAGTTCGGCAAAACATTTACCAATATTTCACAAGAGGCTGAAAGCGTTTTGATGGCCTACAACTTTACAGGCCATGTTCGCGAACTAAGAAACCTTATTGAAAGAGCGGCTCTGACCGGCAAAGGACCGGAGCTGAGCAGCCAGGATCTTGGAATCGAAAAACCTAAAAAGACGAGCACTCGAAAC
This sequence comes from Deltaproteobacteria bacterium, assembly GCA_037380925.1. Classification (GTDB taxonomy): domain Bacteria; phylum Desulfobacterota; class DSM-4660; order Desulfatiglandales; family HGW-15; genus JARRRH01. Next base: position 1,597 of record JARRRH010000168.1, read on the forward strand.
CCAGGCGGGGACGAGTTCTTCTTCCCCCCGCTTTCAGAAAAGGGTGTTGACCTTGTCTCAGCCCAGGAATCCCTGGAAAGGCATTACATCGAAGAAGCCTTGGGAATGGCAAAAGGCAACGAGAGCAAGGCTGCAAAGCTCCTCAACATGAACCACCACACCTTTCGTTACCGCAGAAAAAAGTTGCAAATACCATAAACCATCCAGGCTGGCTACCCCCATAAATCTCCCGGCTTTCTGCTCTGTCAACTTTTTCTCAACCGACATGTCGCAAGCCTCCTTTTTCGTTTTCGAATTTTTGCGAAAAAAACATTGGAAAGTTTTCTAATTTCGGCTGCGGCAAAAAATTGCGTTGAGAAATCCACGTCTTCTAATCTTCTGAATTTATGGCATGTTCTCGGATTGCTGTGTGGTGGCATGCCTTATGCTAAAAGCAAAATTATCAGAGAGGAATTTTCAAACAGTAGTGAGCGGATCCGTCATTCCTGCGGAGACGGCTTGGATTAATTTAGCAGAAGCTCAAAAGGTGTAAATAGATATAAGGAAAAAACACTCCATGGAGAGCAGATTCTCTTCTCAGTAAACTATAGCAAACACAGCGGCAAAAGAGAAAATATGATCATTAAAATTTTAGGCAGTGAATCTTTGGGAGTTCGCGGGCTTTCCTGTTCGGTTGAATTGAAGAATCGGAAAATTTTCATCTAGAAGGAAGAACAACACGGATTATCCTGGATTGTAGACCTGATATTGTCTTGGTCTCAGGACCTCCTCTATATCATTATTCAAGTTCGAAATTTAATGCCCTAAGGGAAAAAGCCTGGCAAAATGCCATAGAAATCTCCAGAAATGTCGGCACGGTAATCACAGATCATCATCTTCTAAGGTCTGAAGAAGGCATAGATTGGTTGAAAAGGCCAAAGCACGCTTCCGGGAATGCCACGGGGAGAAACATTCATCAAAAGCCTTTAAAAAAGGCCGAAGTATGTGCAACGCTATCTTTGTTATTACGGTCAATGAGAAAATTGTAAAGGAGGCTTTAAGGGTTTATAATTCTTAAGGGCAGCGATACAAGCGCAAAGCCTCTTGAAAGAATTAGGAAAGTGAGTTCGATAGGACCTGCGCCTGGGCTTCCGGCTTGTAGAGGGGCAGTCCTTTTAGCGACAGAGCAATGACCAAAGGCGTGCAATGAGTTTAGAAAAGGGCTATGTCCAGGTTTACACAGGGAACGGCAAGGGTAAAACAACGGCTGCATTGGGTCAGGCTTTGAGATCCGCCGGAGGTGGGCTGAAAACTCTAATCGTGCAGTTTATGAAGGACTCTCCATCCGGTGAAACCAAAAGCATAAAGCAGCTCCACAAACGGGTAAGACTGGAACAGTACGGCAATGACCTCTTTGTTCTTAACAAACAGCCGCCAAGTGACATGGATCTAGACGCAGCTCACGAGGGATTAAACCGATCGCAACAAGCCATGTTAAGCGGCGAATATGATATTGTGATTATGGACGAGGTATGCGTGGCGATCCACTTCGGCCTTTTGAAAATCGAACAATTGCTCCCATTGCTGGACAAGAGGCCAAGGTCCGTTGAGGTGATTCTCACGGGTCGATACTGCCCACAGGAACTGATCGAAAAAGCCGATCTGGTCACTGAAATGCGGGAGGTTAAACATTATTATCAGAAAGGTATTCCAGCGAGAAAGGGCATTGAGTCATAACGCTGGGGTAAAAGAGGATAGAAACGACATGTTTGGAAAATTCAAAAAAGCAAATCCAAGGAGGTAAACGAAATGCCAAGAGGAGACGGTACAGGTCCAAGAGGGCAAGGTCCAGGAACAGGCAGAGGCATGGGGAGAGGCCGCCGAGGTGGCGGCGTGGGCCGTGGTAGCGGCCGGGGAATGGGTGGTGGCTTTGCAGCCGGCCCTGGGGGATATTGTGTGTGTCCTTCCTGCGGCGAAAGAGTAACCCACGAGGTGGGTACACCATGCTATGAGCAACGCTGTCCAAAATGCGGGACCGCGATGACACGGGAGTAGGATCGGGAAATTTGAAAGGTTATCGGACAGGCTCGTCAAGGAACTTTTAAAGGAGATCCTTTGACCATGCCCAGAATCACATCCTTCGATACCCACCACAGTCGCTACGAGGAGTGGTTTAGTAAGCACGAGGCAGCTTATCACTCTGAGTTGCTCGCCCTACGAGCCCTGGTGCCCTGGCAGGGGCTGGGATTGGAGGTGGGTGTCGGGACCGGGCGCTTTGCCGCCCCCTTCGGTGTTCAGATCGGGATAGACCCGTCCATGGCCATGCTCAAATATGCCGTGGACAGGGGAATTTCTTGTGTCCAAGCGACGGCAGAGGCATTGCCATTTAAGGGTGAGTCCTTTGACCATGCGCTTATAGTCACCACAATCTGCTTTGTAAAGGATGCCGAGGCCATGCTGATTGAGTCTCGCCGGGTGCTGAAGCCTTCGGGACATCTTGTCATCGGCTTCATTGATGAGGCCAGTGATCTTGGACAGTTATATTTGGAAAAGCAACACGAAAACATTTTTTACCGCGACGCAACGTTCTTTTCTGGTTCCCAGGTGGAAAATCTTCTGGCTGAGGCCGGTTTTTCGCAACAAGTGTGGGGACAGACCTTAACCAAACCCTTGGACGAGATCCAAGAAATCGAAGCCTTTCGCTCTGGACGGGGGCAGGGTTCGTTTCTGGTGGTGCGCGCCACTCGATCCTGAACCCTTGATGCCATCCCATCATAAGGCGAGCGTCTGCTTCAAGGTCGCTCTGATCTTCCTTGTCTCCTTCAATTGACCAAGCAGATAACCAAGGCGCGGGCACCATGAAGCAATTTATTGGCCTTGCTGCCTAGTCCAAAACCGCTGATGTCCCTGGAACCTTTCCGGCCTGTTAACAAAACACCGTAGCGCCCTTGTTCCAACTCTGCAAGAATATCCCTGGCAATGCCTCTTTCTTGGGCCTGAACCTTGAAAACCACGTTTTCTGTGGGCACCCCTGCGTCGACGAGCCTCTCTTTGCCTTCATGCATAACATTCTCAACCTGAGCTGTGTACTCCTTCATCAGGTCATCCATTTCTTCCTGGATTTCCTGAAGCTCCTCCCTTTTCAGGCTTCTTGAGTAGTCCCAATACCGGGGAGGCAAGGGGGGAATGACGTGAAAGAATGTGAATCGACTCTCCTTCAAATGCGCAAAATATCGAACTGCGTGATCCATCACGCGATGGCTGATGGGAGCACCGACCAGAGTCACCAGGACGTCACGAAAAGGGATGCGCGGATCGACTATCCACAGGGGCAGGTTATCCGCCATTTGAGCAAGCCGGTAAGTCACGGATCCCATGACCTGACGACCGACGGTTGTGGCTCCCCACCGGGCCAGGGCCAGTGTTTCAAACCCTTCCGAAGTGGCCGACTTCAGCATTCCCTCAGCCACGTCATTACACTTTTCCTCTAACAGAGTCCCTATCCTATCAGCGCCGACGCCGGATGCTATCAAGAGCTCTTTGGCTCGGTCCAAAGCCCTCTGCTCCTCAAGGACAGAGAGTTCCCTGTATTTTTCTAAGCTCTCGGGGCTTAGGTGAAGCACTCTTGACAGAAAGCTGATGTTGGGATCAGGAATGCCGTGGAATAGGATGATCTTCAGACTTTTGCTACTCTTAACGAGACTGCCCGCCGCAGCTAGCGCCTCTATAGCAAAGTTTGAATCATCGACCCCAAATAGTATTTTCTGTACCATCTTCTGACCTCCCAGTCTAAACAAAAAGGCCGCTCTGTTGGATCTCCTCTACTGCCTGGGTCAGACGCTTACCTACACTCTTCAAAAAAGAGTAACGCAAGAACCGTGCCTTATTAGAAAAT
>JARRRH010000169.1:0-5461 GCA_037380925.1 Deltaproteobacteria bacterium
TCGGGCCTGTTTTTCTTGTAAACTCTCTTAAAGGCATCCCACAGTCCCGCCTCCTCGAGCCACGGAAACACTTCCAAAGCACTCTTGCCCACCACTGTCTTTTTCTTCACATTGTCCATTCGGCGGGCGGCCGCATTGAGATCCAGAACCTCAAAGTCCTCACCGTTATTAACCACCTCGTACGTGACAACGCCGCTGCTCATATTGTCAAACGTGGCTTTGAAACGCGCCTGGCTCTCCTTAAGCTTCTTTTCCGTTTCGAGAAGAATCTTGCTCCGGTCGTCAATGGTTTTTTCCATGTCTGAATAGAGCATGGCGTTTTCTATGGCTATGGCTGCCGGGCTGCTCAATGCTGAAAGCAGGGAGAGGTCTTCCTTGCGGAACCCGTGGAGCTTCTTGGAATGAACGTAGATCACCCCCCGGATTTTGGAGCGGCTGATCAAGGGCACGCACATGGCCGACCTGATCCCCATGAACTCCATGCTCTCCGACTGGTCCCCCGCGTCCTCTTCGTCGCTCTTCACATAGATGACCGGCTTGCCGTCACGGATAACCCGATTGACTATCGTACGGCTGTAATTCGCGGCGCCTCCTCTATTCTGATCCACCGACCTGGAAATCACGTCCGTAATCCTGCCTGTTTCACTGTCAGCGAGGATAATGGCCCCTCTGTCAATGCGCTTGAGAAGATCAAAGATGTAATCCAGTATCCTTTCCAAGGTCTCGTTGATATCGAGGGACTGCATCAACACGCTGGCCACATTGTAGATAAGCTCCAGGTTCTTGAACACGGTTCTCTGTCTGAATCCACCGTCCAGTTCTCTTGAACGCTCAATAGATTCCTGAAGCCTCGAGATGTCCCCGGAGTAGGCTTTGCCCAGAGAAAAAAAGATGCTCCCCATGCCCACAGGGACCCCGTCCTGCAACTCAAACTCCTGGCCGGGAATGAGCCTCTGATCTTCAGCAAAGGTCCCGTTAGCGCTCCCCAGATCTATGGCGAAATGCTTTTTCTCCTTGAACACGATTTTCAGATGCATCCTCGACACGGACTTGTCGTTGATCTGGACGTCGTTGACGGAAGACCGCCCCAGATACACGGTGTCCTCGCTGAGTTTAAAGGATTTGCCTTTTTCAGGCCCGCTTAGAACATAGAGTTTGGTCATGAGGCCTGCTTTACCCCCGCACGGCTGATGAGTTCAGCAATGTGGTCCTTGAGAATGGACATCTTCACCGGTTTGGCGAGCACCAGATCAGCCTCTTTTTCCATGGCTGCAGCCTCCGGCTCCTTACCATACCCCGTAATCGCGATGACAGGAATGTGGGGGGTCTTCTGCTTTATGGCCGTCACCAACCCCACGCCGCTCACATAGGGCATGACAATGTCCGTGACCACCAGGTCGTACCCGCCTGATTCCAGCTTCTTGAGCCCTTCCATTCCGTCGGTAGCGGTCATGACGTTGTAACCGAGGTAATCCAGATGTTTGATGATCACGGAAAGAACGTCGGTATCATCTTCGATAACGAGAATTGTTTTCTTCTCAGTTTCTCTCATTTCAGTCACCTTTCCACAACGGAGAACACAGAATACAGTAGACAGCACGAAGCACTAAACAGCGGAACAGATAACAGCCACAAATGTCAAAATCATTTATCACGAAAACACGAAAACCAGAAATCACGAAAAAAACCATATCTCTCGCCTGCCCGCCATCGCGAGACGCTCAGGCGAGGCGGGCGGGCCCGTCCCGCAAGGCGGGACTAGAGACGCAGAGCAACCAGAGAGGTGGCCGCTCAGAATCATTGTGCGGCGCACTCAGGCGAAAAAATGAGCCCTTCGGCCGTGAGTCATTCGACCCTGAGCTCATGACCGAAGGGCTCAGGGCCGAACGGCAAACTCCTTTTCTCCCCTGAGGCTCCCCACAATACTCCCGATGCTTTCGCATCGGGTACCCTCACCTTGTGAGGGGCTCTTGAGCGGTGTACATTTCATCTCGCTCTGCTCTATACCTCCCCTAAATGGTTTTTCACTTCGCTCCAACTCCCCTTCTTTCGCTTGCCCTGAGCGAAGTCGAAGGGTGCTTTCGTGATTATGGGTTCTCTTGTTTGTCATTCATTTCTGAGGTTCTGACCTCTGGGGCTCTGACCTCTGACCGCTGGAGATATGCTAGATCTTTTTCCTGGGTGTTCTTGGTGCCGACGGCCAGGACCTTGAGCTTGGCCTGGGTGTCCTTCTGGTAGTAAATCCTTCCGGAATAGGCAAAATGGACCTCCAGGACATTCATTTTGCCGCCTTTGCCAAAGACCTTGCGCTTCACGGAAATCTGAGAGTCGTCCTCATTGAGCTTGTGGATCACCTCTTCGGCCTTGAGCTGGAAATCGTCTGTCAGGGACAGGAAGCCCTCGACGGCACGGTCCGTGAAGGCCAGATTCTTGTAGAGCGCTGAAAAGCGCTTGCCCGTGCTTTCAAGAGATTTTTTCTTTTTCTTGGGTTTCTGGAATTTTTCTCTCTGGCTTGACAGTTCCTCCTTGAGTTCGAGGACCTGGTACTCCATTTCTTCCTTGAGCTTCCTGTGCTCCTGCAGGCCGGTTTCCAGGCCTTCCATCTCTTCGAGAAGGCCGTCAATATCTTCTGAGAGCGCCTCTTTGTCCCGGTTTAGCCGGGCTATTCTCTCCACGTACTCCTGCTCTTTGGCACCAACCTGTTTGAGCTTGGACTCCGCCTCCTGCAGCTGATCCGAAAGCCGTTGAATGCGCTCTTGCTGCTCTTTGTCCTGCGCTTCGGTCTCCTCCAGGCGCTTCCAGATGAATTTCCGAATGATGAGCAGGGCGATGAGTATGTAAAACACCAGGATGCCGTTGGACAGCCAACTGTTGTGTTTGACGCGCACGTCCACTGAGAGGTCTAGTCCCTCATTGAGTATTCGGTAGTTTTCCGCAGCCACTTCCTGGTAATTCAATGACTGGGATTGGGGCTCGGAGAAATAGTTCTCGCTCAACGGTTCTCTTCCAAAATGAGCCGGGTAAAGAATGCGATCATCCTTAGTCTTGACCAAAATGTAGGTCCTCACGCCCAGTTTGTATTTGATGCCCCTGCTCAAGTACTCCCGGATGTTGCGGTTGATTTCGTCTTTGACGGTGTACCGGCCTTCGTACAGGGCTTCAGGGTTCTGTATGACAACGTCGTCCAAATTCGCCAGTTCTCGATTTTTGAGATATCCCTCCAACACCATGAGGGTCAGCATGTAGCACACCGGGGGCAGGAAAATGCAAAAGAACAAAATCTTGAAAGGAAAGCGTCTCATCAAACAAGGGCTCCTCGAACTGCCCCCAATGTCATCCGCATGCTAAATTGAATTATAAGACCACACCTTCTTTTTAAATCCAAATGTCAAAGCTCAAATGCCCCCAGTTGGATAGTTCCACTTCATGGAACTTGCTGCGCAATCCAACGGGGCAAGCAAATGAAATCCAAAATCCAAAATTCTTATCACGAAAACACGAAAAAAACCGTATCTCTCGCCCGTCCCGCAAGGCGGGACTAGAGCCGCAGAGACAACAGAGAATTCAGTTGCCGCTGAAAATGACCGCTCCAGAGCCTGATGTGCAGGGTTCTTATGGAGAAAATGAGCCTTTCGGCCGTGAGTCATTCGACCCTGAGCTCATGACCGAAGGGCTCAGGGCCATGAGCCGTGTCGAATGGCAAGCTCATTTTTTCCCTACAACCCTTCACATCCCTCCCGATGCTTTCGCATCGGGTACCCTCACCTTGTGAGGGGCTCGCAAGCGGTCCATAGTTATTTTCTCCGTACTCTCGCGAGTGAATTACTCTCTGAGTTCGCTCAAACAAGACACGCGATTCTGAGTCTGTCCGTGCCCGCCTTTTACCTGCACTGCATCCTATTGACGTAATCTACAGCCTCTGCTTCTTCTCTTCTAGAGGATCGCTCGTAACTCCGCCGAAGGTGGAGGCTCCCAGCATGGGAGCAATTAGGCGAGCTTTAGGGGGAAAAAGGAGCTTGCCATTCGACCCGGCTCATGGCCCTGAGTAAAATCGAAGGGCTCGTTTTTCCCACTCAAAGCTTCGCACAATAATTTCGAGCGATCAGTTCTCTCTTATCTCCGCGTCTCTAGTCCCGCCTTGCGGGACGGGCGAGAGAATCTGTTCTCCTTCTTTCGCTTGCCCCGTTGAATTCCGAAGGACTATTCAACTGAGGTGTTTTCGTCCTTTCGTGCTTTCGTGATAAAGGTTTTTATTTGTCATTTAGATTTTGTCATTCATTTGACATTTGGATTTTGGAATTTGACATTCAAGAGCATGCTCTATGCTCTCTGCTCTAAGCTCTTAGCCCTTAATCTCCTTCAGAATGCTCCTTGCTTCCTCAGCGCCTTTGAAGGTTTCATCCAGGTTCAACGCCTTTTGCAAGAACTCTTGAGCCTTATCCGGCTGGTTGTTTCTGTAGCAGGCCAGGCCCATGTGATAGTTGATGACCGCGTTGTCCGGGTCTCTTGCCAGGCTGTCCTGAAACTCGCTGATGGCGTTCAGGTAACTGCCTTTCAGGTAGTAGATCCACCCAAGGGTGTCCATGACCGCCGCGCTGTCGGGCATTTGTTCTTTGGCTATCTGGGCATAGGTGAGGGCCTCATCGATATTGCCGCCTCTATCCGACAGATTCCACGCGAGGTTGTTGGCTGCAGGCCCAAAATCCCGCTTGATCTCGAGCGCTTTCCGGTAATGGGTTTCGGCCTTTGCGCCTTCTCCTTTCAGATCATAGATCGTTCCCAAGGCCATGTGCCCGGCCAGGTACTTCGGGTTTTTGGACAAAATGGTTTCGTATTCGGAGATGGCCTCATCGAACCGCTTCTCACTCATGTAAGTCCTGGCCAAAGCGACGTATGGGGACAGAAGGTTGGGTTCGATCTCGATGGCTTTTCTGAAATGCGCTTCCGCGGTTTTGGAATCCTTTTTGGCGAGGAAGACATTGCCCTGGAGGTACTCTATAAGAGCGAGCCCTCCCGGGTTATCCGCCAATTTTTCCTTGTGGGCTTCGCAGATTTGTAAGGCCTTATCAAACTTTTTGTCTGCCACGTAGATCCCGACAATTAAGCCCAGGGCGTCGGTCTGCCTGGGATTGAGCTCCAACGCCTTTTGAAAGGAGTCCAATGCCTTTTCCTGCTGCCTGGATAGGTTGTACATGAGCCCGAGCCTCACGTATGCGGGGGCGAAGGTGGGGCTCAGCTCGATCACTTGCTTGAAGGCCTCCTCAGCCCCTTTTACGTCTCTTTCCAGCATCTTCAGATTCCCTTTTGCCATAAGCACTCGGACATCGCGAGGCGCCAGTCTCAGAGCCGCTTCCACTTGCCCCCGAGCCAGATCCTGGTTTCTCTCCCTCAGGAAGAAGTCGGCCAGCAGCAGTCTTGCATCCAGCAAACGGGGATTCAAGTCCACGGCCTTGAGCAGATC
>JARRRH010000170.1:0-5440 GCA_037380925.1 Deltaproteobacteria bacterium
TTACACGTAACAGCGCAAGAATTCCCGGGACTCTTTACTATATTGCCCCAGAAATGCTCGACCAAGGATTCCGGCAGAACCTCGATTATCGAGCGGATCTCTATACGGTTGCCCTAACGTTGTATGAGTTTGCTTCGGGCGACAATCCTTTTGCTCACGGCGGTGACCCGCAGTTCACGACACTTTACCGCATTAAAACACAAAGGCCAAAACCGCTTCGGGAACTTCGTAGTGATTTACCCGCTGAAATGTGCAGATTGATTGATCAGTTGATGAGAAAACTTCCTGCCTTGCGACCCGCCAATCTGGATCAGTTGATCAAAGAAATGGAGAGGTATCAATGAAACTATTCGCTCAAATAGGCCATGGCTTGGGTGATAAGGTGACGATGGGCCTAAGGGAGAAATTGATCGATGGAGCGATCTTCAGCCCCAAAGACCTCAAGAGAGGCACGATGCTGAGTCGAATTTCGGAGATGCGTCGTGATTACCCTGATTCAGAGATTCTGGTCGACCCCCAATTTTACGTATGTCTCTTCGCAAATTCACCCGCGATCAACGTCGGCAATATTCCCGAGTGGAGCTGCTTCCGCACATTTCGCAAAGGAGAATTGGAACGCAGCCAAACTGTCGACCGCGTTCTCGACGAATACTTTAGGGAAGTCGCCGACTTGGAGGTTACATCTGTCCTTGCCCCCAATATCTACATATCACAGTCATTTGACTCTCGCGAGGCGGTTATCGCAAAGAATTTTGTACGGCAGGCAAGAGAAATCTACGACAAAACAAGCAATAAAAGGCCTCTTTTTGCAAGCCTGGTCATCTGTCGCGAAGCTCTTCAAGATCGAAAGGAGTTTGAAGACTTTATAAACGATATCACCATGCTGGAAAGTCGTCCAGATGGGTTTTATCTGATAATCGCAAGTCGCTCATCTGAAGCCGTGTCAGACATTTACCACACAGATGTTGTAGCAAATTGGATGATATTCAACCTGTCTCTTTCCATAAACGGGTTTCAAGTTATAAACGGCTACTCCGACCTTCTTACGCCTTTTCTCGGCGCAGCGGGGGGCGCAGCAGGCGCAACGGGCTGGTGGTCAAATCTGCGAACGTTCTCAATAGACAGGTTTTTTCCCTCAGTTGGAGGCCGGCTGCCCATTATTCGCTATTTAAGCAAACTGCTGCTCAACCGCATTACAATCTCAGAAAAGGAAGCCTTGAGTCCATTTGTTTCAGGAGTGCTTAATCAGCTCCCGCACGATGAGGATTATGATCCCGAGCCAGAACGTTCAGAGGAGGTATTACAGTCTTGGGAAGCCCTAAAATCACTAAATAACGAATTGTCCGATGATGATGTTACGAAAGCTCTGGAAAAGTGTTTTCAGGCGATCTCCCGAGCTAACCAAGCCTACAGCGAAATCGCCTCATTAGGGATTGTTCTTGATCAGAAATCTCGAGATGAACATGTCCTGCCGTTACTGGATGGCTTGCGACAGTTCAAGGAGAGAGCCGAACTGTGAGCACATTGCCTGCGCGGCGAGTCGAATCGCTCTTTCTCCGTATTTGGCAATTTGCTGTTTTATAGGCCTGGGCGTGTAACAGCACGTAATAGTTCCCGTTTCGGGTGAAAACCCCCAGAGACCCACGCGCAATTTGCGAAAAATGTGGATTTGTGGTTGGACAGATTTTATTTTGTAATTGGGCAGAACAAGGATGGAAGCGTGGGAGAAATATTTGTAACGGTGCGCCTGCATGAGCCCTTTGCGCCAGTCTGACAGTTTGAATTCGAAAGCGCGGACGGTTGGATCCAGTTTTTCAAGATTTAAACAAGTCGATACCTGCACAGTCCGGTCGTGGGACCAACTGAGTGCAAGCAAGTCAGCGATACCATTCCCGAACACGGGTACCTCTCGAACAAAAAGCGTTTTCCACTTGCTCGTGCCGGAATGAATTTTCCTAAATCTCTCTCGATAAGCTAAGGCAAACTGTTCAGCGAACGTAGCCTCTGGGTTCTGCTTCGTTAAGCCCGCAGAAAAATTCTGTTGTGGATTATGGGAATGGTGCTCATAGATACCCAAAGTATCCACCATGTGAACCTCTCCTCTTCTTTTGTCCGTTTACAAAACTATATCATTGAAAAACAGCACTGGCAATGATTAAAAGAAAGCGAGAAAGGGAAAGCTGGCTTACCCAATCTTAGCCTATATTGGGGTTTCGGAAGGTTTATCAGCAGGTTATATTCGAGCTGCGGTTCGTTGGATGAGTAGATGTTCCCGACGTGGATCCGCTTATTCGGATGCCCGTTGGTGAAGAAGCAAACATCTCCAGCCGCATCGAAGGCGCGCAGACTGAAATCGAAGAGAGCCTTATTTTACATTTCGGGAGCTTCATGTAAAGTTAATGGCCTTTTCTTTACATCAACCGTGGGAAATGTAGAGAAAGGGGTCCCATTTTAGGCTTGAAGGGTGAATATGGTGCCGCCACCCCGATGAAAAGACCGATGTTGAAATCTCCTTTGTAGAAAAGAGCAGGAGAAATTTACCGAAAACAGCCTTGAGCCGAAATCGGTAAATGAGAGGCAAAAGACTTCCAATATCCTATTCAACAGGGGAAACCGAGATCATGGAATATGATAAAGATAAGATGGATGAATATAGTGCCTTAGCCCCGTCATGGCTCAATTGGTTTTCATGGACATGTTGAGCAGAATCTTTCAAAATGGATGTGAGCGGGAGTGTATGAGACTTTTGCAAGATCATTTACCAGGAAAATAGGGAGAGCAAGAATGAAAGCACTGTCAGTTGTAGGCAAATCTGTGCAGCGAAAGGATGGAATGGTCAAGGTTACCGGGAAGGCGAGGTATGCCGGAGACCTCGTGGCTCCCGGCATGCTTTATGGCAAGCTGCTGAGAAGTCCAGTCGGTCATGCCAAAATACTCAATATCGACAGCAGCAGGGCAGAAGCCCTTCCCGGCGTCATGGCGGTCATAACCGGGAAGGACTTTCCGGGCAAACCCTATGGCACTCGACCCGACACTCGAGATCAGCTCCCCATGCCCCTGACGAAGGTCCATCATTTCGGGGAGAGCGTGGCCGCGGTAGCAGCGGTAGATGAGGACACAGCCGAGGAGGCTCTTGACTTGATCAAGGTGGAGTACGAAGAGCTTCCCGTGGTTCTAACGGCAGAGGACGCATTGAAGCCCGATTCACCGCCAGTCAACGAATTCAAAAACACAAATATAGCCTATTCTTCGGATTTTGTTTTCGGGGATGTTGAGAGGGGCTTCAAAGAGGCAGCCCATATCAGGGAAGAGAACTTTAGCTCACAGCGTGTCACCGTAGGCTTCATAGAACCCCATGCCTGCCTGGCAGAAGTGGACCCGACCGGCAGAATCCTTCTTCAGGGTTCTAAACAGAGTCCTTATATTACCTGGCGTCATATGTGCCGCGCGTTGGGTATCCCGCTCACCAAATTGAGAATTGTCAACCCCTATGTGGGAGGCGCCTTTTCCGGAAAACATGATCCCTTTGACGTGGATTTTGCGGCCGCTAAACTGGCGCAAAAAACAGGCCGTCCCGTGAAAATCGTGCTGACCTATGACGAAGTACTCGCTGCTTACCGGCAAAGAAATGCTATGAACGCACGATTGAAACTCGGGGTCAAGAAAAATGGCGCAATCGCGGCCCTTGAAGCCGAATGCGTATTAGAGGGTGGTCCCATCTGCGGGATAGGACCGTTCAATATCTATTACTTTGGTGCATTCTTGAACATTCCGTATAAAATCCCCGCCATCAAATACCACGGTAAGCTGACCTACTCCAACAGGTCTCCCTGCGGTACGGTCAGGGGACAGGAGATCGTGCTGGCACAGTTTGCTCTGGACTCCCTGCTCCATATGATAGGTGAAGACATGGGTATGGATCCCGTGGAGATGAGGCTTATCAATGCGGTGACGGACAATTATACAACCGCCAACGGAATCGTGGTGGATGTATCCGGACTTCCGAGGTGCATTGAAAAATGTGCGGAGGAAATAAAGTGGAAGGAAAGTAGAAAGAAGAGACCCAAAGGAAGGGGTATCGGCTTTAGTTGCGCCTCCCATCCCTCGGGGCCGAGACTGGGCGGTCATTTTGGTTCTTCTGTTATTCTGAAGCTTGTTGAAGATGGCACAGTGATCGTCACTCATGGCGGAACAGAGATAGGCCAAGGATGCAACACAGTGTTCTGCCAGATGGTCGCGGAAGTATTGGGCCTGCCGATTGAGGATGTTGAGCAAGGGGTCAGCGATTCCGATACCACCGTTTTTGACTCAGGGATGTTCGGGGACCGCTGTACTTTTTGGGACGGCAACGCCGCCATCCTAGCCGCCAAAGATCTCAAACGGCAACTCGGTGAAATCGCCGGGAAGCACCTTGGAGCTGATCCTGATGAACTGGAGTTCAAAAATAAGCGTATCTATGTCAAGGATGATCCTGAGAAAGCGATGGACTTTTTGCTTGCAGTTCGAAAGGCCTACTATGAAAACGGGACTCCCCTGTACGGGCGGGGCTACTGGGCGGCCACGGACATTGATATTGTGGATTGGAAGACCGGCAAGGGAAATTTGGCTCATGGGCTGGATTTCATAGCCTCAGCTATCGAACTTGAGGTGGATGATGAAACAGGCCAAGTCACCTTGCTAAAATCAGCTCATGGAGATGATGCCGGACAGCCCATTAACCCCCTCATGCTTGACGGACAGGTCATAGGAGGCAGCACCCACATGATCGGCCACGGGCTTATGGAAGAATCCGTGTATGACGAAAAAGCGTGTGCTGTGAACTACACCTGGCGAGATTACAAACAACCCACAAGTATGGATGTTCCCTTGGAAACGATCGTAGAACACATTCATACCCAAGACCCTTATGGCCCTTTCGGTGCAAAGGGCGCCGGTGAGGCCAGTTCATGTTCAACCCTTGCAGCAATTGCAAACGGCGTCTATGACGCCGTGGGGGTTAGGATTAAAGATCTCCCGATCACCGCGGAGAAGATCCTGGAGGCTTTAAAGCAAAAGGAGGGGAGCTAATGTTTATTCGCAGGCTGCCGAAGTTTGAATACCACGCACCCACCTCGGTGCAAGAAGCACTCCAATACCTGTCTGAATATGGCGCCAGGGCCAAGGTATTGGCTGGGGGGACAGATCTTTTGATTTCAATGAAGAAAAGGGATGAGGTTCCAGAGCACCTTGTCAATCTTAAAGGGATTGAAGGACTAAAGACAATCACCTATGAGAAGCGTCAAGGGCTCAAGATTGGCGGTCTGGCGACTATTGGTGACATCGAACGGCAGAAAATCATCCAAGATAAATTCACCATGCTGTGGGATGCGGTCAACGTAATGGCAGCACCCCAAGTTCGCAATTTGGGGACCATTGGAGGCAATCTTTGTAGCGCAGCTCC
>JARRRH010000171.1:0-5436 GCA_037380925.1 Deltaproteobacteria bacterium
AGAAGAGCTTCCTCGGGTGGCTCGACAGGACTCTCGGCGTAGGGCTTGCCGTGACCAAGGGCATCATTCTCACGTATCTCGCCATTGTTTTGCTGACCTTCTTTGTTCCTGCAAAAACACCGCTCATTGCCCGGTCCAAACTGGCTCCCTGGATTGTTGTCTCCTATCAGTCCATGGTTCGTCTCATCTCTCCGGAGCACTATGATCGGCTGAAAGTGAAGATCCTGGGAGAGAGAAATCCCGGAGGGAAGGTAGTCTCAGGAAGCGTGGAGGAGATGATCAAGAAAAAATGAATCAGGAAGCTGTGGCCAAGTCCTTTACCGCTCTTGCAGAACTCGTATCCCGTTTGCGCAGACCCCATGGCTGCCCGTGGGACGCCCAGCAAACCTACGACACAATCAAGACCTATCTTCTTGAGGAAGCCTATGAGGTGGTGGAGGCCGTTGATACGGGCTCAGCGGAAGACATTTGCAGTGAGTTGGGCGATCTCCTTTTTCAGATCCTGTTCCTTGCCGACATTGCAGAGGAACATGAAGACTTTGATCTGGAGCAAGTTCTAGAGAAGATCACAAAGAAGATGATCACACGGCACCCCCATGTTTTCGGAACCACCAAAGTCGCCGGCCCGGAAGAGGTGGCTGAGAACTGGGAAAAGATCAAAACACAGGAAAGGGGACCCAACCAGAGTCCCTCCGCGTATCTTCAAAGCATTCCGGCGAATCTACCGGCCCTGCTCAGGGCCCATCGGCTCAGCGAAAGGGTATCGAAGCATCGGCCTGAAGCCTCGGGTGCTCCTGAATGCTGGGAGCGCGTGAAGGAGGGCTTCGAAGCACTCGGAAAAAGCGTGGCTGCCCAGGATCAGAGCCGCGTGGGCGAGTGTCTTGGAGACCTGCTTTTCTCCTTGAGCGACATGGCCAGATGCTGGGGACACAATGCCGAGCATCTACTGCGGAAAGCCAATCGGGAATTCCTCAAGAGCCTTGCGAAAGGAAATGAGACCTGATCTTTAGGCCGGGAGAGCCTGGCGGCAAGCATTCGGAATGCGCCATGGCAGGCGGCCGGCGGATTTGTGCGTAAGGCCCTGTCATGGTCAAGGTGAGGGTATTGGTTCGAAAGAGAAGAAAGAAGGCTGTGCGGCGTCGTTTTCCCAGGGTCGTGAGGTGGGGAATTGGCGTTCTCCTTGGTCTGTGGTTGGCTACAGCGCTCCATGTGTTGGTGCTGAAATTCGTGAATCCTCCCTTCACAACCGGGATGGTTTGTAAATGGCTCGCGGCCCGGTTTATCGGCGAGGAATATGAGAAGCCACGCCACCATTGGCGGTCCCTCAGTGAGATGTCGTTCCATCTGGTCAGAGCCGTACAGGCAGGAGAGGATCAGAGGTTTTTGACGCACCACGGATTTGATTTTATTGAGTTGAATCAAGCCGTACAGGATTTCTTCGCAGCCGGAAAAATCCGAGGGGCAAGTACGATCACGATGCAGGCGGCCAGAACCGTTTTTCTGTGGAAGGACCGGAGCTGGATCAGAAAATTACTGGAAGCTTATTACACCGTTCTTATCGAATCGCTCTGGAGCAAAAGGCGCATCCTTGAAATTTATCTGAACACGGTTGATTGGGGTACTGATATTATGGGCGCAGAAGCTGCCTCCAGGGCGTATTTCCATACGAGTGCATCCCGGCTCACGGCTTCCCAGGCAGCCTTCCTGGCGGCCGTGTTGCCTTCGCCTCACCACTGGTCTCCTGCCGATCCCAGCGCGTATGTCAGAGAGAGACAGCAAAAAATTATGGATGATATGAAAAAAATGCCCCTCCTGTGAACCATTCCCTTTTGGCGTTGAGTGTTTATTTTGCACGTATTATTGTTATGCTTTTAGAAGCTTAACATCCCCTCTGGGGCATAGGCATACCGGGCGGAGGCCTTTTTCGGGCTACAGGACCTTGTCGGTAGCCCCCTCTGGGGGGGTGGAAGCGAACCGGTGATTCAATCTTCTGTATAGCACGCTGTAGCTCTCATCGGCCGCCCTGGCGGGAGGTCCCCTTGAACGGACTATTTTCAAAGGCTTTAGGAAGAATCAGGAACATCAGTTTAAAATGGAAGCTTCTGATTCCTTTCCTGTTTTTTGCCTTCGCAGGCACCACGGTGCTCACCACCATCGGTTTGACCTCCCAACAGAAATTGATCAAAGAAGAAGAGAAAAAGGGGCTGATGCGTTACTACCAGCAGTTTTTGGAGGAAATTAATCAAAAGAAAAGTCAGGCCAAGTCGCTCGCCGATGTCATCGCAGAGAACCCTGAAGTTCAAAAGCTCCTTGCGGAAAGAAAAAGGTCCGCTCTCAACGATTTATTGCTCCCAACCTATGCGAAACTTCGAACGGATTTTTCCATCTCCCAATTCCATTTCCATGTACCACCGGCCAGATCCTTCCTGAGGCTGCACAACCCGAAGCTCCTCGGGGAAACGATGCAGGGTGATAGGCCCATGATTATTGATGCAGAGAAAAAGTTTATGACCGTGGCGGGACTCGAATGGGGAAGAACCGGGTTCGGTATTCGTGGGGTGGCGCCTATTTTTTATGAGAACAGCCTTGTGGGAACGGTTGAAATAGGACTCGGCTTCGGCAAGGAATTTCTGCACGATCTTTACAGACGATGGGGCATTGACCTTGCCCTTTTCAAAGTGACCGCACACAACCAGTATACACTGCTCGCAAAGGCAGGCAGGATGAACAAGCAGCTTTCGGCTGATTCATCCACACTCAGGAAGGGCATGGAAAGGCCTGTAACGCTGATTTCAATGAAGGGGGACCCTGCCCTTGCCGCTCTGATTGGGCCTGTTAAAGACTATTCGGGAGACGTGGTGGCCTTACTGGAAATCAATGTGGACCGATCGAGAATCCAGGAAAGGCTGGAGAGGACAAGGAACTTGATGGTGACGGTGGGCTTGGCGGGCATTGCCGTCTCCTTCCTGTTGACCTATCTGGTGGCGGTTTTTTTCATAAAACCGATCAAGGGAATTGTCCAGGAGGCTCAAGACATAGCGGAAGGAAAAAGAGAAAGCCATCTGGAACGGCAATCGAAAGATGAAATGGGGACTCTGACACAAGCTCTAAACGTCATGCTGGATGCCCTGAAGGAGCGGCGTCTGGAAATCGAGAGATACGCGAAAACCCTTGAGAGGAAGGTGGAAGAAAGAACGGCAGACTTGGTCTCTTCGGAAGAGAAGTATCGCACCCTGGTGGAAAACGTCCCGCTCATTGTCTATCGCGTTTTACCGGACGGCACCACAGAGTTCATCAACTCTTACATGACCGAGTGCTTGGGCTATACCGTCGAGGAGGCTGTGGGAGATAAGAATTTCTGGCGCGAGAAGATTTTCGGCGAATCTATCAACACGGGCCGGGAATCCTGGGAGAGTTGGGTGCAAAACCGTGCCGAGCGTCGCACGGAGCGCTTTATCAGGAACAAGAAGGGCCGGTTGTTGACTTTTATCGACCATGCCATGCCCGTCACTGGGCCAGATGGAAAGGTCCTGTGGATCGACGGCATTATGATGGATATCTCTGAACTGAAGGGGTTGCAGGAAAGAGCCATGCGCGCAGAGGAATTCAGGATCCTTGGTGAAATTTCTGCGCACATGGCTCACGAGATCCGAAATCCTTTGATCGCGGCGGGGGGATTTGCGCGGAGACTCCGGGATGCATTGCGTGAAAGCGACCCCAACCGGCGACTGGCTCAGATCATTGTCGACGAAGTGGCCCGACTGGAAAATTTTTTGAAGATTCTCATCTCTTCGATCAGGCCTTTTGATCTGTCTCTTGCGGAAGTCGATGTGAACGAGCTTTTGAGGTCCTGGTTAACTGAACTGGATGAACACGTCAAATCCAAAAATATCGACGTTGTGACCCATCTACCCTCAGAGGGGGGCAAAATCCAGGGAGATGAGGAAAAATTGAACCAGGCCTTTAAAAACCTGCTCAAGCACGCTGTGGTATCCACCCCCGAAGGCGGGAGACTCTTTGTTTCATCAACCCGGTTGGGGGATCGGTTTGTTGTTACCCTCCGCCACAAAGTCGAGCACCTTTCCAAGGACGAGATGGAGCGGTTCTTCTTCCCTCACATTGAGAACGAGAGGGAGTGGACGGTGATCGATCTTCCCTTTTCCAAAATTGTTATTCACAGGCATGGCGGGAAAGTGGATCTCATGCGGGAAGGCGAGAACACGCTGGTTATGAGAATAGACTTACCGATAAAGCACAGTATGGAATCTGCCGTCTGATCCCTTAAGCCGCTTCCAGGTTCGGCGACTGGGATTCAGAGCCTACGGGAAGGTCTTCGTTCTGGTGTGTGCGTTTGTGATAGTCGATATACTCTTGGCACTCGTCTCTCAGAGGGCATTTATTTTCGCAAATACGAACATCCATTCGAGGATTGTTTCTTTTCTTGTGGCAAAATACATAATAGGACATGTGTTACTCCTTGACGTTGCTATCTAATTATATTTAATTTATACTTTTTTATAATAGAAATATATGTACTTGTCAATAAAAATGGTACCCATTTGATCCTATGATCCGATTTCTCGCTCTTAACGCCTTTATTGCCGTGCATACCATTTTTTTCTGTGTCTGGGGCTTTTTTGTCTCTCTCTTCGACAAAAACGGCAAGCTAGTTCATTTTTACGCCGCAGTCCCCTGGAGTAAGGTTATACTTCGAGTCTGCGGTGTCAAGGTCATGGTTATGGGGTTGGAAAATGTAGAAAAGCAGGCTCCTTATGTTTACATGACAAACCATCAGAGTTATTTTGACATTTTTGCTCTTCTGGCGTTTATTCCGTCGGACTTTAAATTCATTCTTAAACAGGAGCTCATGAAGATTCCCATCCTGGGCTTCGGCATGCGAAAGGCGGGGTATATCTCCATTGATCGAAAAGATCCCAGAAGGGCGGTGCGGAGTTTGAACGAAGCTGCCCGGAGAATCAAGAACGGGACTTCTGTGGTTATCTTTCCCGAGGGGACGAGGAGTGCTGACGGCGTGCTTCAGTCCTTCCGACCGGGAGGCTTCCATCTGGCCCTCAAAGCCGGTTGTGAGATCGTGCCCGTGACCATCGTGGGGAGCTTCCGGATTGTGCCGAAAGGCAGCCTGAAAATCAATAAAGGACGTTTTGCGCTATCCTTGGGAAAGCCTATTCCTGTAAGTCCCTATTCAAAAAAGGATATAGATCTGTTGATGGGCCGGGTGAGAGAGGCTATGCTGGATCAAATGAGATCCGAGCCCGTTTCTTAGGTCCAGTGCCTATTTGTCGCTAAACCCTCCACCTCTGGTGGAGGACCCGGGTAGGTTCCACCGATCCGGGGAGAACAAGGGCTGTTAGAGCGATAGCGGTGCCGGCTCGAGGGCAAAGCCTTTTCATTCGTTCCAAGGCTCCCGGGCTGGTC
>JARRRH010000172.1:0-5429 GCA_037380925.1 Deltaproteobacteria bacterium
ATCTCAGAAGATTTTCACCGGACATTGCAGCGGGCGGCCCTTTGAGGGTTTGCACCTCGAAAGCCCTGGCAGAATTTCCCGTTCCGATGAAGTCAAAACTCTCTCAAACCCTCAAAGATGAGTCCGCCTCCCCAGAGCCCTATAGATATCGCCTTGAGGGGAATGGCCATCCCTAGCGAAAGCCTCTTCGTTTGAGGCGAAGCTTCGCTAAGTTAAAGCTTCAGGCACCACCTTGCCGGGATTCAAAATCCCCTCAGGATCAAAAGCCTTCTTGACCTGTCTCATGACATTCAGGTCATTTTCCGAGAAGACAAAGGACATCTCCCTGAGCTTCTCAATCCCGATGCCGTGCTCTCCGCTGATCGTGCCTCCCGCATCAGCGCAGATCTTCAGAATCTCCGATGTGGCCTTTAGAACACGCTCCATCTCTTTTTCGTCTCTTTCATCAAAAAGGATAAGGGGGTGCAAATTACCATCGCCTGCGTGAAACACGTTTCCGATAAGGAGGCCGTACTTTTCACCTGCTTTAAGAACCCTGCTCAGAACCTCGGGCAGCTTGGTTCGAGGAACCGTACCGTCACAGACCATGTAGCTGGGCCTCAGGCGCGTGACAGCACCGAAAGCGCCTTTGCGCCCGGTCCACAGCCTCGTTCTCTCAGCATCATCTTTGGCGAGATGGATCTCTCGTACATGGTGTTTCTTGCATATTTCCAAGATCTTTCCAGCTTGGCGTTCCATACCGTCGGCCATACCGTCAAGTTCAATAATCAGCACAGCCGCCGCATCAAGGGGATAGCCTGCATGGACGGATGCCTCCACGGCTTCCATGACCACTTTGTCCATCATCTCGAGGGTGGCCGGCACGATCCCTTCCGCTATAATGGCCGACACCGTGTTGCCCGCATCCTGGATGCTGTCATACACGGCCAGCATGGTTTTCACTGCCTCGGGAGCCCGGAGAATCCTGAGAATCATCTTGGTCACCACGCCGAGGGTGCCTTCACTGCCCACGAGAACGCCGGTCAGATCATACCCCGGGTGATCCTGCGATTTCCCTCCGGTCCAAATCACTGTGCCGTCAGAGAGCACCACCTCGGCCCCCAAAACATGGTTGGTCGTCACCCCGTATTTCAAACAGTGAGGCCCTCCTGAATTCTCCGCGAAATTCCCGCCTAGGGTGGACACCTTTTGGCTTGCCGGGTCGGGCATGTACACGAATCCTTCTTTTACAAGACGATTCTGAAGATCCAGGGTGACGATCCCCGGTTCGACCGTCACGGTGCGGTTCGGAATGTCGATCTCCAAGATCCTGTTCATCCGTGAGAAATGGATGACAATGCCCCCTTGGGTCGGCACTGTACCACCGCTCAGGTTTGTCCCGGAACCTCTGGCGATCACGGGTATCCTTTCTTCATAAGCAAGGGCCATGACCCCGGACACCTCTTGAGTCGACGCGGGAAGCACCACCACGTCGGGTTTTCCTCTCTCCAGAGAAGCGTCATAGCCATAAAGGGTCAGATCCATGTCCGAAAAGAGAACATACTCCGAACCGACGACCTGCGCAAGGCGAGTAACAAGATTCTCCTTATTCATCACCTTCTCCCTTCATTTCCACCACGAGATCTCTCCACATCGCCCGAATGCCAAATGCCAAAACTCAAATTCCAAATCAAGCTCAAAGCTCAAAGTAGAAATTTGGATTTTTCAAGAATAGCTGGGACTGCTTGCATCCGCCTCTTGAGAATCAACTATCAGATATCCGAATACACCGCCGCGGCGGCTTCCATGGCCCCGGACTTTACTTTGACCCCTTGACCGTTCAGTGCTGCTTCAAGGGCTGCCAGAAAAAGAACGGCATTTTTCTGGCGGGCAGCATGGCCCATGAGGCCGACTCTCCACACCTTACCGGCAAGATCGCCCAAACCGCCGCCGATTTCCATGCCAAAGTCGTTCAAGAGCGTCCTGCGCACTTTGAGGTCGTCCGCCCCCTTTGGTATTCGTATGGCGTTTAACATGGGGAGTCGTTCTTTTTCCGGTACAAGCATCGATAAACCCATGGCCTCGATACCGGCAACTAAGGCGCGGTGGTTCAACATGTGCCTGGCAAACCTTGCCTCCAGCCCTTCCTCAGCAATGATGCGAAGCGCCTCCCGAAGGCCATAGATCATGTTAATGGGAGCGGTATGGTGATACTTCCTTTCCATGCCCCAATAGTTCTTGACCATGCTCATATCCAGATACCAGCTCACCACAGGCGTTTTGCGATTCCCAAGGACTTTCATGGCCGCTTCACTGAAGGAAACAGGTGCAAGACCGGGTGGACATGAAATACATTTCTGCGTCCCGCTGTAAACGGCGTCGATGCCGATCCTGTCTACGGCGACCTCCATACCGCCCAGCGAGGTCACGGCATCCACGAGGAAAAGGGCACCGCATTCATGAGCAATGATGGCCAACTCCTCCAAGGGAGAGCAAGCTCCCGTGGACGTCTCAGCATGAACGACCGCAACAAGCTTGGGGCTCTTTCCCTGTACGGCCTTCCGGACCGCTTCGGGATCGATGGCCCTCCCCCATTCGGCATCCACCCGAATAAGTTTAGCACCCAGTCGATTAACAATATCCGACATGCGTGTTCCGAATACACCGTTCACACACACAACCACCTCGTCGCCCGGCTCCACAAGATTTACGAAGCAGGTTTCCATACCCGCACTGCCCGTTCCTGAAACAGGAATGGTCAAGGCATTCTCTGTTTGAAAAAGAAATCTGAGCAGTTGTTGTGTCTCGTCCATAACAGACAAGAAGTAAGGATCTAGATGGCCGATACACGGGGCCGACATGGCCTGAAGCACCCGAGGGGCCACGTCGCTCGGCCCGGGACCCATGAGCACCCTTGTACCAGGATCGATGTCCCTGAACTCACTCACATTGAAACCCATAATACCCTCCTGATTTTCGATTGACGATTGAAGATTGTCGATTGAGAAAATCCCGTTATTTCCATCCGTCTCTTAAATGCAAATTCCATAATGCCATCAATGCACCTCAATACTTTCATAAAACCAACTGCACAATTTACGGCTTCAACACCTGCATCCAGTCATCAACCCCAATGCCCGGGGTTTCAATCTCCTTTTCAGAATACAAGGATGCGACCAACTCTCGAGCATTCTGGATGGGCCGACATCCAAGACCGGCCTCCAGCCAATCGATCGCCTCTTCAGGAAAGCAGAAGAAATCGCCCGATAGGGAGACGGTTAAGAACCTCCCGTCTCCAACCTCGACGTCTGCTCGGATCAGTCCTCCCGGCGCTTTGTGAACCCTGTGAATAACGTTGATCCCCGAACGAATCTTGACATCCCGGCCCGAAGCCTTCTTACCCTTTTGATAGAGCCACGCATCCGTCATCATCCGGTTGCCGAGCTCGTTGATCTTGGCCTGGAGCACCATGTCTTTCTTGCAGGGTTCCATCGGCCCCAGAAGTTTGCCGAATTCCTCAGCCATCAGGGCATTCAATGTTCCCTCATCCCACCGGGCTGCGGCTTCTTCTCCAAGCTCACGACGAATGGTGGAAAGATTTTCCACGAGGGTTTTGTAAACCTTGTCTCTGAATTTTTCATCCGGCACTCTGAGCACCCTGGCCATGGCCTCATAGTCAAAGTCCACGATAAGATTGCCCACAAAAACAATACAATCTCCGATCTCGCCCACACCGGTTCCGGAGATTTTTCTCGAAGCGGTGACCACGTCATTGATAGGCTTATATTCCGCGGGGATTCCTATGCGGCGGTACACCTCGATGACGGGCTGCAAAAATTTCTCATAGAAGGTCCTTTTGTGCCTGGGAACTTGGGGATTGTCTTTTTGAAGAATGACTTGGAAAAAAAGCTGGTTGCCGTCGAGGTACGTGGCGCCTCCCCCCAGGTCCCGTCGGAAGACGGGAATGGCATTGGACTGACAATAGTCAAGATCCACTTCCTGAGTCACGTCCTGGTGATATCCGATACAGACATAGGGTTTGGCTGGAGAAACCAACGATAAGGCTTCCCATCCCAGTTCTGCCAAAGCATGATAAACCAGTTGAGACTCATGCCAAGGCACTTTTCCGAGATTGTAAAGTTTCATCCTTTACCCTTCTGCTAAGTAAGAAATGCTTTTCGCAGCAAACGAACCCTTTGTTGAATAGCATTGGTGCGCAAGGCGTAAGGCTTAAGGCGGAATTGCAGCTTCAAATGTTCCTTGTGTAATTTCATTGTGTCCCCCCCTTCAAAATCCCCCTAAATCCCCTTTACGAAAGGGGGATTTACAAGTCAGCTCCGTGGATTCGCCGTAAGCATAAGCCACATGGATCGATGATGGGATGGGAGCGCTCCTATTTCCGCTTTAGCGCCCTGTTCACCAGTTCTGTAATATCCATCACTTCAATGGGAACTTTGTTTCTTTTCACGCAGGTGGTCATGGTCCGGACGCATTGCTGACAGGACGTCACCACAACATCCGCGCCTGTACTCAGAACCTCCTCAATTTTGTTCTTGGCGATTTCTGTGGAAAGCACGGGATCAATCATCTCGAGATTTCCGCCCCCGCCGCAACACCGGCAATTCTCCCGATTGCGGGGCAATTCCACAAGGGTCACGCCTGGAATGGATCGGATCACCTCTCGTGGTTCGTCGAACACGCGCGCGCCTCGCCCCAGGTCACAGGGATCATGGTAAGTGACCGTTAGGGGCAGTTCCTCGAGCGGGACCCGCCGAGCCCTGACCAGATCCATCAAGAATTGGGTGGCGTGCTCTATTTTAACATCAGGCGGATAGTGCTCCCGCCACATTTGATAGCAGGAGGGGCAGGCGAAAATGGCCTTCCTGGCCCCTTTGTCTTTCACCGCCGCCACGTTATGGTCCACGAACGCCTGAAGCATGTCCTTGGAACCGGCGCCCAGCAAGGGAAAACCGCAACACCACTCCTCTTCACCCAGCAGAGTGAAATCGACGCCGCTTGCATCCAGAATTTCAGCCAAGGCGATGGGTATTTTTTGGGCCAAGGGGAAGTAGGAAGCCACACACCCCGTGAAATAGACCACCTCCGCCTTGTCCTTGATGTAGCCGTGATCCGGCGCATCCCGCATGTCTTCCACCCAATCCGCCCGTTCTTCGTTGTCTTCTGCGAAGACATTGTGGCTTTCCTCAAGGTTTTCTCGAATCATATCCACTTTCTCGGGATAGAACTTGGAGTGAAATAAATCCTGGCGCAGAGAAAGCCACAGCTCTTTGAGGTGGATGCCCACCGGACAAATCTCCTGGCAGTTGCCGCACAGGGTACACCGAAAAACCGTATCACTGTACGCTTTCCACTGCTCCTCTGAGGGTTGCTTTTTCCTTAAAAGCCTGCAAAACAGGCCTGTGCGACTCTTCAGAATCTGCTTCAGGCCC
>JARRRH010000173.1:0-5372 GCA_037380925.1 Deltaproteobacteria bacterium
ACAGGAGGACGCACACATTTTTCTTGAAACGCATGGGCAAGGCTATCAAATCGCGTGGGTGAATTCAATGCCACACCGCACAAACCTCATCCAGAGGGAATCGTTGACATCGCCCTGCACATCCTATATTCTCAATGGCAGGCTTCCTCTGAAGGCAGCTTAGAGCCGGGTTCGCAGGGCCCGGGTTCTTCCATCGTCCTCCCCCTGTTTCTTGGACAGCAACCCTTTCTGGGGTTCGTTATGGGCCTTGTCTTCGATGCCACATCAGCCAAGCTTTACGAAACGTGGCTCCGATCATCCCCGGGACGATCCATGGGAAACTTCGTCGAGGTGTCATTTCCTTCCCTGCTCAGGCCTCAACCGGGAGAGCGGATTCTGGATATTGGGTGCGGAGAAGGGAACCATCTTCTCTTTTTTAACCGATTAGGCCTTGATGTGAGCGGTTTGGATGCGTCTCCTTATATGATCCGGCAGGCTCGCAGGAACCTCGGAAGCCGCTCGAGCCTTAAGGTGGGCCGGGCTGAAGATCTGCCCTATGACGACAACGACTTCGATTTTGCATCGCTCATCAATACCCTCGAGTTTCTTGACCACCCGCTGGAGGCGATGAAGGAGGCAGGAAGAGTGGCCAAGAAAGGGGTCTTTATGGGTGTGATGAACAGCATCAGCTGGTACTGTCTCTCCAGCAAAGTGGAGAGTCTGTTCCGGACATCTCTAGTCAAATACGCGAACTTTTTCAGTCTCTGGCAACTGAAGTCTTACTCGCAGGCAGCCTTTGGAAATGCACCGACGGCGTGGCGCTGCTCCGCCGTGAAAAACGCCCTGGTTGAAAGGGTCTGTGACACCTTTTCGGGGCGGCGGTATGTCGAGCACTGCCCTTTCGGGGCCTTTCTCGCTTTCTATGCCTCCATGCGCTATTGGGTAAAAACCGATCAGCACCTCCTAAAAGTCTCCTTGAAGAAAGCGCCAAGGTCTGTTGTCAGCGGGGTTACTCGAGAAGGTCTTCACATAGAAGTGGTGTCCCACGATGAAAGAAGCATACCTGTATGAAAAGCTGGAAAACCAAAGGGTTCGCTGCTTTCTTTGCAACCACCGGTGCTTGATTAAAGAAGGCGCTTCAGGCTTATGTGGTGTTCGGAAAAACCGGGGGGGTGTGCTCGTGAGCCTGGTTTACGGAAAAGTGATTGCCAGGCATGAGGATCCTATAGAGAAAAAGCCACTGTTTCATTTTTTGCCGGGAACCCGCTCTTATTCTATTGCAACCGTGGGGTGCAATTTCAAATGCCGCTTTTGCCAAAACGCGGACATATCCCAGATGCCCTCCGACCAGCATCGAATTTGGGGCGAGGATATGACATCCGCCATGATCGTGGATGAAGCGGTGGCGACCCGGTCGGCCACGATCGCCTATACCTACACGGAGCCGACAATATACTTTGAGCTGGCCCTGGACAGTGCCCGACAGGCGGTCAAGAAAGGGCTGAAAAATGTTTTCGTTTCCAACGGCTACATGACCGAAGAGTGCCTCGAAAGCATACACCCGGATCTCCACGGGGCGAACGTGGATCTCAAGGCTTACTCGGATGGATTTTATAAAGAGCAGTGCGGTGCCAAGCTGGGGCCCGTTCTGAGAACTCTTGAGGTTATGAAGGAGATGGGTGTCTGGCTGGAGGTAACAACGCTTGTCATTCCCGGTCTGAATGATTCCAAGGGGGAACTCGAAAACATAGCCCGATTTCTGGCAGGCCTCGATCCGGATATCCCCTGGCACATCAGCCGCTTTCACCCCACCTACCGGCTCACGGACAGGGACGCCACCCCTCCGGGGAGCATTCGCAGGGCCCGGGATATCGGCTATGAAGCCGGTCTAAAATATGTTTACACAGGCAACCTGCCGGGGGATGAAGGGGAGAAGACATACTGCCACGAGTGCAAACAGGTGCTCATTGACCGGTACGGTTTCTCCGTCACGAAAAACATCATCCAAGACAATCGTTGTCCCCGCTGCCAAGCCGTCATTCCAGGGATTTGGGCCTAGCGTCATATCGGACCATAACGAGGAACAGGCCGTGGGGCGGGGCTTTCAAGCCTGCCAGGCGCCGGTCCCCGGCTCTGAAGATGGTCATAAACTCATCGAAACCCATCTTTTTTCGCCCTACATCAACCACAGTGCCCACAATATTTCGGACCATGTGTCTGAGAAAACCGTCCGCCTCGAAGAGGAACCGGACAAGGCCATCCTTTTCAGCGTGAATTTCCGCCGTCATCATGTTCCGCACAGGGTTCATATTTCCGCTTCCGGAGGACCTGAAAGAGGAGAAGTCATGTCGGCCCGACAGGGCTGAGAGACATTGCCCCATTTGCTCCTTGTCCAGCTCTGCCGGCAGGTGCCAAGAAAAGGAGCGGAGGAACAGGTCGGGTTCCTCCCGGTTAAGGATCCGGTACTCATTGGATTTGCTTGTGGCGCTGTAACGGGCGTGGAAATCCAAGGATACCTCGTCCGCCGACGTGATGTGGATATCCGATGGGTTGAGGGCGTTCAGCCCCTTTCTGATGGTTCGAGGATCGAGTCTTGTGTGAGTGACGAAATGGCAAACCTGGTGAAGAGCATGAACCCCCGCATCGGTCCTTCCGGAGCCGATCACCCTGATCCGCTCCCCGGTCATGCTGTGGAGCCGGTCCTCCAGAATCCCCTGAATGGTCGGGGCCTCCTTTTGACGCTGCCACCCTTGATAGCACGTCCCGTCGTATTGAAGAACCATGCGGATATTCTTTTTTGTGTTCACGTCATTTCCGTGAGTACAAAAACGTGGGCGCTGCTGGAGGAACAAAAAAAGGGAAGTCACTCGTGACTTCCCCCCCAATGAAACTGCGGAAGATCCAGAACTAACGCTTCGAGTACTGATAGCGGGCCCGTGCACCCCGCAAACCGTATTTCTTTCGCTCCTTGGCTCTGGAGTCTCTCGTAAGCATAGCCGCCTTTTTCAAGGGAAGCCGCAAGTCCGGATTGACCTCCACCAGGGCACGGCTTATGCCGTGCCGGATGGCACCGGCCTGGCCTGACACGCCGCCGCCTCTCACATTCACGGTGATGTCATACTTTCCCGTTGTTTCAGTCAGTTCGAGGGGCTGTTTGATGAGAATTCTGTCCGCTTCCTTGGTCAGATAATCGTCTAGGGGTTTCTTGTTGATCATGATCGCCCCGTTGCCGGGTTTCATCCACACGCGGGCCACGGCCCTTTTTCTTTTGCCGACTGCTTGATACCTCTCTTCAGCCATCTAAATCTCCAACTTTTCTGGTTGCTGCGCCTGATGGGGGTGCTCAGGCCCGGCGTAAATCTTCAGTTTCTTCAGTTGACGCCGTCCCAGGCTGTTCTTGGGAAGCATGCGCTTCACAGCGTACCGGATAATCTCCTCCGGCTTTTTTTCCAGGAGTTTCCTCGCAGAAATCTGCTTCAAACCGCCCACATATCCGGAGTGGCGATAATACATTTTTTTGTCCAATTTGGAGCCGGTCATGGTTATTTTCTTTGCGTTGACCACGACGATAAAGTCGCCCGTGTCCGCATGGGGGGTGTAAATCGGTTTGTGCTTCCCCCGCAATCGGACAGCTATCTGAGTGGCGAGCCTTCCCAGAACTTGGTTCTCGGCGTCCACCACATACCACTTTTTCTCTATGTCCTGCTCTTTGGCCACGAAAGTTTTCATGGGTGAATGTCCTTCGTTCAAAACCGCAAAAAAATATAACTAATAAACAATAAGATCCCTGTCAAGCGATTTTTCATTCCAAAGCCTATTGACAAAGACCCCATTGGCTGCTAGAAATTTTCCGGACTCATCGCGCCCGTAGCTCAGCTGGATAGAGCGCCGGGCTTCGAACCCGTAGGTCGCAGGTTCGAATCCTGCCGGGCGCGCCATCAGTGATTGACTAAGGAAGAATGACTATTGAAGGATGAAAGAGAAGACTGCGAAATGAAGCTGTCTTGAATCGTCATTCTTCAATCGACAATTGCCAATCCGTGTGGGCCTGTAGCTCAGTTGGCAGAGCAGTTGACTCTTAATCAATTGGCCGGAGGTTCGAGCCCTCCCAGGCCCACCAGAAAAGACAACAAATTAAATGGGTTAAATAGACTTACTTAACCGCGAAAGGCTTCTAGGGATTGGCATTAAGGCAGGGTCATTACGGTTCTGCCTTTTCTGATTTTGGAGGTTTTCGATCGCGTCTGGCAAAGCATCGTTTTCAGGGTTGGCAAAAAATAGCTACAGCGACAGATAGCTGAGCCTCAATCGGGGGCCCCTGATGCCTTCAGCTCTGCGGGAGGAGGCTTACTTTTTTCACATGTATCTGGGGCGTTTCAAAGTTTTTTCGTAATATTTCTCTAGACCGTCATTTCTTATTATCTCGTTGATTCGCACCCAAGCTTTATACAGGTTTTCGTCGAAATTGGTTCTCTTGCAAGGGAACTCGTCACACTGGTAGCAGAAATCGATCCGTTTCTCCTGATGACAGCCGCGTACCCCACAATCACTAAACATCTTACACTGCTCATTTCTGCATCCTTTGCAGTTTTCTGAAGCGAAGTAATCTAACATTGCCTTGAAATCAGGATATTTTCTGAAAACCGGATCGCCCAACAGTGTTTCATATCGTTCGGCATAGCTCTGGAAATTCCCCAGTTTTTCTTTGAGTTTCAGACTATGCCTTCGGATGTCTCCGTCCGCATGGGCAAAACACTTTTCACAGCTTAGTCCGCAAGGGGCCAGGGACGCCTTGATCTGTTCATAGGTCATAGGCTGCCTCCTTTCTTCAGTCGGTAAATATTTTAAATCTTCCCGATTCAACCAGCTTCTTTATTGATTCCACAAAGGTCCCGGGAGCGGCATAATCAGGATGGCTGCGGAAAAGAACGGCGAGACGTTTCATTTCATCGAGCTCCTGAAGGCGGGAGTCGACTGAGTCGTCCCAGCGGGCATAGCAGCGATGATTCGCAAACCTAAGATTTTCCGGATCAAGGAACTTGATTTTGATTTCAAAAGGAATCAATTTGGCACAGGTGCAGGGATTTTCAGGATGGAGCAAACTGCATTTCTTGGTCATGAAATTCCGGATCTGCTTTCGCCCTCTGGAAAGTCGCTGGCGGAAGGCTTCCGGTGTGATATCTAAAATATAGGCGCCCTCATGGCTCGTCACATCAAACACCACTCCCAGAATAAAGACCAGGCGAACTTCCCGGCTCAGACAAAGCAACATCCCCTGAAAGCAGGCCAGCCTTACCTCTTCAGCGAGTAGGCTCTCTTCGGGGGTCTCGACTATTTTTGCGCTAGACATGGATAGGGCCTCTTCAATTGACTGCTCGCACATTTCAAAGGAG
>JARRRH010000174.1:0-5361 GCA_037380925.1 Deltaproteobacteria bacterium
ACATGCAACTCCGTTACTGGTTCAGGCTTCTGAGCACCATAAGAGACGTGACATTGATCAAGCGGGTCGTGGAAGAACTGGGCGGATTGATTCAGGAGGAGGCGGACCGTGTGACCCTGCAAAGAAGACTTGAGGAGAACTGTTATTGCTGTGGTATTCAGCACGCCGATTTCTTTGCTTCGGTCCATTTCAGCGAAGACAAGGTTCACGATGCGGTGAGCGCCTACGATATGCTGGAGAAAATCCAGGACAGACTGTCTGAGATGGGTCTGGAGTTCGACTACATTCCGTGCCAGCATGTCCACAGGGAAGAATTTTGTGAACTATTGAAGGATCATGAGATCGTTATATGGACACCTCAGATCAGCAAGGAGATGGTGGTGGAAGCGGCGAAGCAGGAAAAGGTGTTTGCCCCGAAATCGACTCGGCATTTGATTCCGGCGCGGCCACTCAACGTCAACGTTCCCACGCGCTGGCTCAGAGAGAAGATCTCCCTCGAAGAGATCAACAATCGGTTCTGCCGATTCCTCGAAGGAAAGGAGATCAAGCGCCTCAGCCCGGGTCAGGTCATCGACGGCCGCTTTTACGAAGAAGAGTTGTTTGTCTTTTATGACAAGAACCGGCTATCTTGATCTTCAAGCGAGGTCCATGTCTCGCCAGCCATGGGGCCGCGGCATTCCGTGAACCGTGATGTTTTTGAAGCGAGGTGAAGTAAAGACCCAGTATTCCAACATCCCATTATTCCACCCCCGACAGGCGGGGTGAGCGATCCGTCCTCGTCGGATGCCAAACGCTATGTCAGACAGTGTCCGCAGCAGCCATGCAAGGGAGGGCGGGTGTAAGCCAAATTCTTTCCAGGAGGTAGCCATGCGTGAGAAGGATAAGATCATAAGCTTGTCCGCCATCGGCCTCGACTCGCCGGGTTTGGTCTCGAAAGTCACGAACAAGATCTTGGGCATGAACGGAAATATCCTTGATGTGGAAGAAAATTGCAGGAAGGGGCTGTTTTCCATATTCCTGATTGTGGACTTTTCAGCCTCCTCCCGCACCGTGGAAGAGATCACTGCGGACTTGAAAAACATATCCGTTGAAACGGGGCTGAAGGTGATTGTGGGCATATACGAGGAGTCGGAACTCAGTTACATCACAGAAAAAGAGAGCCACGTGGTGACTATTTTGGGGGAAGACAAGCCCGGGATCATAGCCAGGATTTCCACCTTCTTCCACGGATACCACATCAACATCGAGAGCTGCCGTATGATCGCCAGGGGGAAGTTCTTTTCTATGGAGATGGGTATAGACACGAGTCAGATGCATGTGCCAAGGGGGCTTTCCCGCAAGGAGGCGATCGATTGCATGAAGGGCGAGCTTAAGGCCGTGTGTAAGGAGCTGAATCAAAGCGTGGTCGTTCAGAGTGAAGACATTTACCAGAAGGGAAAGAAGTTGATCGTATTTGATGTGGAATCGACCTTGATCCAGGAGGGATCCCTGAGGGAGTTCCTGGAAAAGGTGGAAGGCAAGGCGGGACTTGTTGAAGGAGAGACAGCATTTGAGGAGGCCCGTGAAGACAAGATGCAGACTCTCATTGAGAATGCCCGCGCCTTCAAAGGGACGCCCATTCGCGATTTTGAAAAGTTCGGCAATATCTTGGAACTCAATCCGGGCACTCTTGAACTGATAAGAGTCCTGAAGTCTATGGGGTTCAAGATCGCCCTGCTCACCTCGGGTTTCAATTTCTTTGTGAAGCGGATTTTTGAGTCAGCAGGCGTGGATTACGCTTTTTCCAACGCCCTCAAATCCGATGACAGTGGCGTCATCACCGGAGAGCTGGAAGAGCCTGTCATCACAAGTGATACCAAGCAGGAGATTCTCGATTTTATCATGAACGTGGAGAAAATCCGGCCCGATCAAGTGATTGCCGTGGGGGACGGCTCCACAGGATCTCATTTCATTAAAAACGTGGGCCTTTCCATTGCCTTCAAACCCCAAGCGAAAAGCATCAAGACAGACGGGGTGCTGAGCAGTGATCACCTCTCGAACATGCTATACTGCCTGGGGATTCCGAAAGGCCAGCTGGAAAAGTACTTGAAAGGCGGGCCTTCCTGATCGGTTTTATTTGATTCGCTGTCCATGATGCCACTGTATTGAGACTCGGTTGTGTCTCCGGCCAGTAACTTATGGTCTCCTAAGTCCCATTTATTGGTTTGATCTGTTCTCCGGCCTGAGTTTCCGCACGGCAGCTCCTGCTCTCCACATTTCCGAATTCCCAATCTGGTCGAGCTCCTTCTGGAGTCGAGCCTTATAGTCGGGTGCGCTGTTCGCTTCAAGGACTATCTTGGTCTCCTCTCCGGAGGCAACGCTCGTGTACAGTTCATCAAAGAGCGGCACAACAGCGTTTCGGAATCGGTGGCGCCAGTCCAATGCCCCCCTCTGAGCGGTGGTGCTGCAATTAGCATACATCCAGTCCATACCGTTCTCCGCCACAAGGCGGATGAGGCTCTGGGTCAACTCTTCCACGGTTTCATTAAATGCTTCGCTGGGGCTGTGCCCGTGCTTTCTAAGGACATTGTACTGGGCCTCCATGACTCCTGCAAGAGCGCCCATGAGTATACCCCTCTCTCCCACCAGGTCACTGAAGACTTCTTTCTCGAATGTGGTAGGAAAGAGGTATCCGGAACCGACAGCTATACCAAGGGCTACGGTTCTCTCTTCCGCTCGCCCTGTATAGTCCTGGTATACAGCATAGCTTGAATTAATCCCGCTACCCGCTAAAAAATTCGTCCTCACCGTGCGCCCAGATCCTTTGGGGGCCACCATGATGACATCCACGTAGCCGGGAGGAATCACCTGGGTCTGATCTCTATAAGTGATAGAAAACCCGTGAGAAAAGGAGAGAGCATCCCCCTCCTTGAGATGCTCTTTGATTTTGGGCCATAGGATGACCTGTCCGGCATCCGAAAGGAGATACTGTATGATTGTTCCTCTTTCTGCGGCTTCCTCCAAAGGGAAAAGGGTCTCGCCTGGAACGAACCCATCATTCACAGCCCTTTGCCACGAATCTCCCCCTTGT
This sequence comes from Deltaproteobacteria bacterium, assembly GCA_037380925.1. GTDB lineage: Bacteria > Desulfobacterota > DSM-4660 > Desulfatiglandales > HGW-15 > JARRRH01. Next base: position 3,071 of record JARRRH010000174.1, read on the forward strand.
CTCTGGCCGACGATCACTCTGATGCCGTTATCTCTCATGTTCATGGCCTGACCCGGTCCCTGAACGCCGTAACCGAGCACTGCGACAGTCTCATTTTTTAGAACGTTTCTTGCCTTATCTAAGGAAAACTCCTCAGACGTAACCACCTCTTCCACTACGCCGCCAAAATCGATCTTCTCCATGATACCTCCTCCTTATTTCTTTTCCCGGGCAAGGGCCATAGGCCCCGTTCTCGCGATTTCTTTGATTCCCATCGGTTTAAGAAGGCTGAGAAAAGCGTCCAACTTTTTCTCGTCTCCTGTCACCTCCACTGTGTAGTATTGAGGGCTCACATCTATGACCCTGGACCTAAAGATATCCACCATGCGCAGGATTTCGGCACGGTGCTCCGGCTTGGCCCGCAACTTAATCAAGACCATCTCCCTCTGCACAAACGGAGCATCCGCGAAGTCCGTCACCTTGATCACATTAACCAGCTTGTTAAGCTGCTTTTTGATTTGCTCCAACACCGACATGTCTCCGGTGGTCACAACCGTCATCCTGGAGACGGCCGGGTCCATGGTTTCAGCCACACAAAGGCTTTCAATGTTGAAGCTCCGACCGCTGAAAAGACCCGCTACCCGCGAAAGCACGCCCGGCTCATTATCAACCAGGAGCGAGAGAATATGCTTTTTTGTTTGATTGATGGTGTTCATTTTTCATTCCTTCTCCGTTGCCGGCCGGCTGATTGCCGAATCATTCTTTGCAATCTCCCGTGTCTCCATCCTTTCTTACATCCGCTCCACTGCCCCAATGCTTCTTCATACCAGCAGCATCTCAGTAATCGGCCTCCCTGCCGGGACCATGGGGTATACGCATTCTTCCCGTTCCACCAAAAAATCCATGATCACAGGCTTTGGGATCGAAAGGCCTTCTTTGAGAACAGGCTCCACTTCTTCAGGCCTTGTGGCTCGCAACCCAACCGCAGCATACGCCTCGGCCAGCTTAACGAAATCAGGCGCATGTTCCATTCCGGTGGAGGCGTAGCACCGGTTGTAGAAAAGCTCTTGCCACTGCCTAACCATTCCAAGGTATCGGTTATTCAGAATCACGACCTTAACAGGGAGGCCGTACTGCACTGCTGTAGCCATCTCCTGAATGTTCATCTGGATGCTTCCGTCACCTGCGATGTCTACCACCCAGCGCCCAGGGCATGCGATCTGAGCACCGATAGCCGCCGGCAAGCCAAAGCCCATGCAGCCAAGTCCCCCTGAGGTGATGAAACGGTTCGGTTGATCCAAATGATAGTACTGGGCCGCCCACATTTGGTTCTGACCCACCTCAGTAGTGATAACCGCCTCACCCCGGGTTAGTTCGTAGAGTTTCTCCACCACATACTGGGGTTTAATCGCACTCTTCTGTTTATAGGCAAGGGGTTTGGTCGCCTTCCATTCCTCAATTCGCCGAAGCCACGGGCTCGTCTTTTTGCTGACTTCTGCGGTTCCGTTTTCGTCTAACAGCCGGTTCAGGATTTGGAGGGTGAGCTTGCAATCCGCGACAATAGGGATCGTCACAGGGATATTCTTGCGGATAGATGTTGGATCAATATCGATATGAACGATCTTGGCATCTCGGGCGAAGTTATCGGTTTTTCCTGTAACCCGATCATCAAAACGAACTCCGATAGCGATCAGCAAGTCGCATTCAGCCGATGACATGTTGGCTTGATAGGTGCCGTGCATACCAATCATGCCCAACCACAGCGGGTTGCTCGCAGGGAAGGCTCCCAAACCCATAAGGGTTGTGGTGACCGGGGCCTGGATCTTTCTGGCAAACGCGGCCAGTTCGCCGGATGCTTTTGAAAGAATGACGCCTCCTCCGGAAAGAACCAGCGGTCTTTTTGCCTCTTTTATGAGTTCGAGCACCTTGGGAAGCTGCTTTCTGTTGGGCTCATAATTGGGATTGTAGGAATTGACCCTGATGTTTTGTATCCCCTTGTAGTTTGCACCCGCCAGCATCACATCTTTCGGAAGGTCTACCAGCACCGGGCCCGGCCTTCCTGTGGAAGCCAGGTAAAATGCCTCTTTGAGAATCCTTTCGAGGTCTTGAACATCAGCCACCTGGTAGTTGTGTTTGGTGCATGGTCGTGTGATACCCACAATATCCACCTCTTGAAATGCATCATTTCCAATCAGATTCGTGGGCACCTGGCCCGTCAGGACCACTAAAGGAACAGAGTCCATATAAGCGGAGGCAATGCCGCTGACAGTGTTCGTGGCACCCGGCCCGGAGGTCACCAGGCATACTCCTAT
>JARRRH010000175.1:0-5353 GCA_037380925.1 Deltaproteobacteria bacterium
CCTCTTCGAATCGTCGAGCCCAATACAGTATTGCAGGGAGGCACGAGTAAAATGAAAACCGCATATGCCTTGAAGAAGACAGAAACTTCCTCAGCAAATGGGAACGAGATGACCAGTAGGAATGAGGATCGTCCGGATTCAGGGGTACGGAGCACCTCGAGGGACTCAGCACACGGCGACAATCTGAAAATCTATTTATCTGAAATCGGTCGATATGAGATACTGAGCAAAGAAGAGCAGACCAATCTGGCCATAAAGTTCAAAGAGCAGGGAGACAAAGAGGCAAGGTGCAAATTGATTGCGTCAAATTTGCGCCTTGTCGCGAAGATTGCGATAGACTTCAGCAAACAGTCCAAAGAGAATGTGCTTGATTTGATCCAGGAAGGAAATGTGGGTCTCGTCAAAGCCATGAACAAGTTTGATCCCAAAAGAGGTATAAAATTTTCCTATTACGCATCCTACTGGATCAAAGCCTACATCCTCAAGTTCATCATGGAAAACCGAAAACTGGTCAAAATAGGGACGACTCAAAATCAGAGAAAGCTCTTCTTCCAGCTTAACAAAGAAAGGCGAAAGCTGAGGGCTGAAGGCGTTAAGCCGGAATCCAAGATGCTGGCCGATCGGCTTGGCGTCGAGGAGGAGGAAGTGAATCAAATGAGAGCGCGGTTGGCGTCTCAGGAATTGTCACTCGATAGCCCTATCAGTGATGATTCGCGGGAATCCTACGGTTCCTTTATCTCGGATGCAGGGCGACCGGTGGATGAAGAGGTATCCAGGGCTCAGAGGCTGAAAATCATGGAGAATAAGATTCAAGAATTCCGGGAAACCCTTTCCGGAAGGGAAGCGGACATTTTTGACCAAAGGATTATAGGGGAGGACGGAGTTACCCTGGAAACACTTGGCGCCAAGTATGACGTTTCAAGGGAAAGAATCCGCCAGATCCAGAACGGGCTGATCAAAAAAACACAGAGGTGGCTTCGGGTAAATATCCCGGGATTTGACGACCTGTACTCTGATGCTTTAAACTCTTAAACAAAAAAGCTCATGCGGCGAAAGGGGATGGGATAGCATCAGCAGAGTGTCCGGGAAAACAACCGGCTTAAAGAGGAGTGTACGCGCACGGTTCGAGAAACTCAAGCGTCGAAAAGTAGCTCCTAACGAGGTCATCTCGCCCGAATTGAGCAGGGACCTAGCCCGCCTTTCCTTTGAGAGCGGGCGCCAGGCCGGCTTACTTTTGGACCGGTCGGGACGGGTCCATATGGTTCTTGTGGGCGACGCGCAATCTATCATGATACCCGAACTTGCTGAGTCTCGGGTAGAAAGGCGTCGTCTGAGGGGACTGCGCTTTGTTCACACCCATCTCAAGGGCGAATCCATATCAAGAGATGATTTGATGGACCTGGTGTTCTTGCGCCTGGATTGTCTTGGAGTGGTGCATGTTGATGAGCACGGAGGCGCAACGACACTGGAACTCGCACACATCCTTCCGGAGAACAAGGGCGATCATCAGGGATGGGAAATTCATCCCCCAACGCCATGCCGTCAACCCGGGATCGATTTCCTCCAGCTGGTACACTCCTTAGAAGACGAGATGGAAAGAAATCGTTCCGCCATGCCCGCAGGCAGGCACGGAGATCGTGCCATACTGGTGAGCGTGACGGATACGGACCGAAAGACAGCGACCGAAAGACTGGAAGAACTTGGGCAGTTAGCCCGAACGAGCGGTATCGTCGTGGCGGACAAGGTTATCCAAAGATACAGGCAAATCAATCCCAAACACTTGATTGGAAAAGGCAAGCTGAGTGAAATCAGTATCCGCGCCTTACAGATCGGGGTCGATCTTCTGATTTTCGATCAAGAACTCAATCCATCCCAGATTCGTGCCCTGACGGACCTGACCGAATTGAGGGTTATTGACAGGACCCAGCTGATCCTGGATATATTTGCGCAGCGCGCGCAGAGCAGGGAAGGAAAGATTCAGGTTGAAATGGCGCAACTCAAGTATCTGCGTCCCAGGCTTGGGGTCAGAGATGATGCCCTTTCAAGGCTTACCGGCGGCATAGGCGCCCGAGGTCCGGGCGAAACAAAACTGGAAATCGACCGACGACGGATCAATGAGCGCATTACGCGGCTCGAAGACCAGTTAAAGGTCCTCCGCAAGAATCGCGCCCAGAAACGCGCCCTGCGGCTTCGGAAAAAAATGCCCACTATATCCATCGTAGGCTACACCAACGCCGGCAAGTCGACTCTTCTGAATGCTCTGACGAAAAGCCGGGTATTCGTGGAGGATCAGCTCTTTGCCACATTGGACCCTTCCAGCAAACGATTGCGCTTTCCAAGGGATTTCGAAGCGGTTATAACCGACACGGTGGGTTTTATCCGAGATCTGCCCCAAGATTTGGTGGACGCCTTTGCCGCTACCTTGGAGGAACTTGACGAGGCAGACCTTCTTCTTCACGTGGTCGATGTGAGCGCCCCGGACATGGACGAGCAGATTGAAGCGGTTGGAAACATACTGAAGAAACTGGGGCTAAGTCAAAAGCCCATGATTTTGGTGTTCAACAAAATGGATCTTGTTCCTCCCGAGCTCCTAAAACCGGTTGCCAAACGCTACGGAGGCGTAACCATATCCGCTTTGTCCAGAAGCACGCTCAAACCCCTTATCCGCAAAATGGAGACCCATATAGAGCGGCTGTGCCTGACGGGAGCCGATTCCCCTGAAGCGGTTCAAAAGCGGGCGGCAAGCCCAAGTGTCCAAGGCACGAACGCAGTTGGGTAGGACGGGATGTACAGCAGATCGAAGGGAATCAAAAGCCGGCCTTAAAGGCTTGACCGCGCTGTACCGGGGTTACACAGAACAAGACGTCAGCAGGCAGTAAAGGAGGAGGCCATGACTATCATCACCGTTTCAAGAGGGTCGTACAGCAGAGGGAAGGAGGTTGCTGAAAAAGTCGCTCAGGAACTTGGGTATGAGTGCATATCACGTGACATTCTCATCGATGCATCCGACCAATTTCATATACCGGAGATCAAGCTGGTTCGTGCTATTCACGATGCGCCCTCGGTTCTCAATCGATTTATCCATGGAAAAGAAAAATACATTGCCTATATTCGCGCTGCTCTCTTAAAACATGTAAAGAAAGACAACATTGTGTATCACGGCCTGGCCGGCCATTTTTTCCTTCAAGGGATTTCCCATGTTCTAAAGGCCCGTGTCATCGCGGACTTGGAAGATCGGGTGAAGGAAGAGATGGAACGGGAGGGTATTTCAGCTGAAGAGGCGAGGTATACTCTCTTGAAGGACGACGAAGAGCGGCGGAAATGGGGATTGCAACTGTACGGAAAGGACACGAGGGATTCCAGCCTCTACGATTTGGTGGTTCATATCAAAACCAAGACAGTGGATGATGCCGTGAGCCTGGTCGTGCATGCAGCCCGACTGCCTTCCTATCAATCGACGCCCGAATCCAGAAAGCTTCTAAATGATCTGGCACTGGCCGCAGAAGTGAAAGCTGCTTTGGTAGATCAATTTCCAGGCTCAGAGGCATTCGCCGACGACGGTGTGGTTTCCGTAAAGGTGGATGTTCCGCCTATTCAGGAGAAGCAAGCCTCCGAGAGGGTTAGGAAGCTTGCAGAAAAGGTGGAAGGCGTCAAAGAAGTGCGAGTCCACATCCTTCCCTTTCCCCTAGCCAAGGGTTAAGGCAGAACAGCTTGCCCTTTGCAATTTGGACCCGCCCGGTCCATTCGTTCCCTTGCCATATCGTCTCCAGCCCGAACTTTTCATAATCTGTCATCCCCCGACTTTGGTCGGCTTGTCGGGAATGACTGTTTTCAAATCTTTCGATGCCGCCTCGATTTTGCCTTTTCCGGACAAAACAGGCCCAGAGGAGCCGCAAATCACCGGACAGTCCGGTTTACGTAACAAAGCTTCGTGATTAACTTGGTAAAAAGGGAAAATCCGGGGCCGCATGAAGGCCCATCCTGAAATCTTGTCGCGAAAGGAGGATCCAGATGAAAGCTGTTCTGCTTATTGCAGTCTTAATATTGTCGGGCATATTTGCTGTTGGTCTCGTGTATTCGAGTTATGAGAAGCCAGGAAAGGAAACGAACATGAACAGGGGAAACAACTACCGCACCGCCACCTTTGCCGGCGGCTGCTTCTGGTGTGTGGAAGCGGATTTTGAAAAAGTCGACGGCGTGATCGAGGCCATATCGGGCTATGCCGGTGGCGAGAAAGAGAACCCGACCTATGAAGAAGTTTCCGCCGGTGGGACAGGTCACGTGGAAGCGGTCCAGGTGCTTTATGATCCGGAAAAGATCACCTACAAACAACTCCTGGATGTGTTTTGGCGCCATGTCGATCCCACAGATACAGGAGGTCAATTTGTGGATCGAGGATCGCAATATCGTACCGTTTTATTCTACGCAGATGAAGAACAAAAGCGTCTGGCCGAGGAGTCCAAGCAGGAGTTAGGGACATCCGGGCCTTTCGACAAGGCCATCGTAACCGAAATCAAGCCCTTAAAGAAGTTCTACAAGGCTGAAGATTACCATCAGGACTATTACAAGACGCACGGACTTCGGTACAAGTTCTACAGGTGGAACTCCGGCCGGGATCAGTTTTTGGCTAAGGCATGGGGCGATGAAAAAGGACGGCCGCCAGAGACTTCCGAGACCGGAAAATATACGAAACCGAGCGAGGAGGTCCTTCGGGAAAAACTGACACCTCTCCAGTACAAGGTCACCCAGGAGGAGGGCACGGAGCCGGCTTTCAAAAACAAGTACTGGGACAACAAAAAAGAGGGCATTTATGTGGATATTGTCTCAGGCGAGCCGCTTTTCAGCTCTCTAGACAAGTATGACTCCGGGACGGGTTGGCCCAGTTTTACAAAACCCCTGGATCCGGAAAACATTGTGGAAAAAGAAGACCGAAGCTTTTTTACGGTGCGCACCGAAGTGCGGAGCAAACATGGCGATTCTCACCTTGGCCATGTGTTCACGGATGGGCCGCCCCCCACGGGTCTGCGATATTGTATGAATTCCGCCGCTCTGCGTTTCATTCCAAAAGAGGATCTGGAAAAGGAAGGCTACGGCGAATATGGCAGCCTTTTTTCGGAGAAAAAATAAATCGCTTTAGTCGCCTGCTCTAATTACTCGACTGGGCACCGCGCTTGGCCTCGCGCTTCTTGTCTTTGGCAGTGCGCTCTTTTCCGGAATTCTGTTTGGCGTTTAGTCTTTGGCAAATGCCGCATTGTTCTTTGATCAGTCCGTGGATGCAACGATCGTTTGACACAAGGTCCTCCTTTTGATTATGTCGTGCCCCCGGAAGCTCTTCTGGCGCCCGGGGAAATGG
>JARRRH010000175.1:5386-7042 GCA_037380925.1 Deltaproteobacteria bacterium
TCACCCCGGAACCAAACTTTTTGTTTTGCTTTATAAACCCCGCCACCTAAAAATCCCGCAAAGGGGAATTTTTGGCGGTAGCGTCTTAAGGTTTTTTAAAAGTATAAAATACCGCGTCCAAAAACAGCACATAACACTTCTAAATTACATTCCCAAACAGTTCATGTCAACCCAAGGATCAGAAGTTTTTATAAATTCAACTTCGACAGCCCACAGCGCCGCTGATGGTGCGCCCAATCCCGCAAAGCGGGATCTAGGATAGTCTCAGAACCACAGAGGAAGAAAGGATCAGCAAGGAGCTGCTGATCCCTAAATGAAGGCAAACTGGCGTCCCCAAAGGTGCCCTGGATTTACCCGCTCTCTTCTCTTCGTATTAAAAGATATGGAAATCACAATGAATTTTATCCCACCAAGGGGCATAAGAATCCAAGAATCATACCCGCAATGCCAATGAGTCATTCGACCTCAAAACTCAAAAGATATTCTCGGATCGGCCGAGTTTATGATCCGATCTCTAACCCAGCCGGGTTCGTTGCGATTCTTCATATTGCCAAACTACCAAGTTGAAGGTTTATTGATTGATTTTCCACTATGCTGTGATTTCCCAGTGATAATAAATTCTGCCCCTTCAAATTTAAAACTTCGATAAGTAGCTCAGCGTCAGGCAAACTGAATGAAACCCGGCGTTTTGAAGGCAGGGTGAGTTTCAGGTTCATTTTGATAGTCAAAACCAATGCGTTTTGATAAATTGGAAAGGAAATACGTACTCTTGGAACTCAAGCTTCGGATGGGAGCAATTATCCATAATCCCATTACAAAATCATTCCTTCCCCGGCTTTCAATACTGTCTGACTTGGAGCGAAAACCTCCACAGTTTTCGCTCGTGAAAACAAGGATAGAAGTCCATTAAGGTATCACAATTCACGGCTGACCAATATCAGGCGGTTTTTTTCCATACAGTAGTGTTATCAAGCCAACTGCTCAATATCCAATTCAGCTGGTGGAAACGTCCTTAAAGAAGGTGGGCAAAGCTGTGCTTAAAGTCAACATCTTTGAAGATGTAACCTGCATCAAAATGAGTCAAACAATGGGTGGGAAACCCTTATACTGGGTAGCATGCTACTTGGTAGACGGTTTGCTCGTAGACACAGGACCAGCCCACGTTTCAGAGGAATTGATGCAGTTTCTGGCAGATAAAAAAGTTCGGCAGGTTGTCAACACCCACTACCACGAGGACCACGTGGGTAGTAACACCGCTATACAAAAGAAGTTCGGCATCGGCATTTTCGCCCATTCTAAGGCCATTCCGAAAATCAACAAGACGGCGAAACTGTTTCCGTATCAGGAAATAGTGTGGGGGTACCCTGAGCCCTCCAAGACAAAAGAAATTGGCAAGAGAGTGGATACAGAAAACCGTCAATTTGAGGTAGTACACACGCCTGGACATTGCGACGATCACATCTGCCTATTCGAGCCCCAAAAAGCCTGGCTTTTCTCAGGAGACCTCTACGCTTCCGAAAAGCCAAACGTTGCACGCCCTGAGGAGAGGCAATGGGAAATAATTACTTCCTTGAAAAGGGTTAGGGCGTTGATGCCAAGGGTCCTTTTTCCGGCATCTGGAAACGTTGTCACCGACGCCTCCGCAATGCTGGATCA
>JARRRH010000176.1:0-5350 GCA_037380925.1 Deltaproteobacteria bacterium
GCAATATCCTCAGGCATACTTGACCTTAACTTGATAGCGCCGCTGATATTCACAGTAGTGGTGTTCCTTGCGGTGGTCTACGCGGAGAGCATGAGGATAGAAGTGCCGCTGACACTCGGAAGGATAAGAGGTGTTGGTGGAAGGCAATGCTGAGGATTTCGTAGCTGAAAAGGCCGACTTGGTGATAGCCAACATCCACCACGAACTCATGGTAAAGCTGATTGACAAGGAAGGGTTTTGCAGTACGGACTGGCTCATCTTATCCGGTCTTATGAGGAGCCAGGTAAGGGATACCAGGCAGCATTTAGAAAAGCACCGGCTGCGGATCATCAGAGAATGGGACTATGAGGGGACGTGGCACACGCTCTTGGTCCGGGGGGTGCAACAGGAATCCTAGAGAAAGGGCGCGGCGGCGAATTCGGTGACTGTTAACGGATATTGGATGCCGGATGCCCCGAACCAATAATGCCAAATGTCAAAGGCCGAATGTCAAATGAATGGCAAATGTCAAAGTTTACCTGGCTTCGGCGATGCCGCAGGCGACCAGAGGCCCAGATGCCAAACAACATATGCTGAGGCCGAAAATGAAGAGGGTATCTAGCGACCAATCGTCAAGCCGCAAGGCAAGAAAAATACTTCTTTTTCGTGTTTCTGAAGTTTCGTGCTTTCGTGATAAACGACTTTATGTAGGGCGAGGGAAGAGATGAACGAAGAACGCGTGGATATTCCGAAATTGGTAGGGCACCACTGTTTTGCCTGTGGAACAGCAAACCCCAAAGGACTCAATCTCTACTTTTACCGCTCGGGCGATGCGATCTGTACAGACGTCACCCTGGACAGAAACCATGAAGGCTGGGAAAACATTGCCCATGGGGGCATCATATCCACGCTTTTGGATGAGACCATGTCTTGGGCCATTATATTTTTCAAGAGAATCTTTTTTGTGACCCGCAAAATGGAGGTCAAGTACCTAAAACCGGTCCTGATCGGTGCCCCCCTAACAGTGACAGGAAAAATAACCGATGATTCTGCCTCCCCTAAAATCAAAGCCACGGCAGACATTCGTGATGATCAGGGGAATCTGCTTGTAAGAGGGACAGCGGAATTCGTTGAACTGCCCCATGAGAGGCTCTCCATGGTGCCGGAGGGACTGAAGAAAGACATGAATCTTCTCTTCGAGCGCTTGTCCTCCCTCTGAGGCTCATGGGCGTGGATAAGAAGGAGAGTTAGGAGGATTGGTTTGGGCGAGGAAAGGATTTTTTTCGATTCAGGCGGCTTGAGAATAGAAGGGCTTTTGCATAACCTCCCGGGGGACAATGGGGTGGTCATCTGCCATCCCCACTCTCTGTATGGCGGAACCATGCACAACAACGTGGTCCGGGCTGTCTCCCATGCTTATCAGAAAGAGGGCTACACCACCCTGAGGTTTAACTTCCGGGGCGTGGAGAAGAGCGAGGGGGATTTCGGCAACGGCGAAGGAGAGCAGGAAGATGTGAAAGGGGCTTTGCGCTATCTTCAAGACCTTGGGAAGTCAAGGATCGACCTGGCCGGGTATTCCTTTGGAGCATGGGTGGATGCCCTGGGACTTGATAAGTTCGAACAGGCGCAAAGGCTCATCATGATCTCACCGCCCGTGAGCTTTATCGATTTCAGTTTCCTGCAATACAGCGCGAAGATCAAGCTGGTGATATGCGGTAGCAGAGACGAGATCGCCGAATACAAGAAGGTTGAAAAGATGCTGCCCAAGTGGAATGATGAGGCAATGTTTCAGATCCTTCAGGGCGCGGATCATTTTTACTCTGGGTACGAGGAAGAATTGATCGATATCATAGGAAGGTTCCTAAGAGAAAACGACTAGCCTTCTTTTTCGTGCTTTCTAGGTTTCGTGCTTTCGTGATGGATGATTTGAATTGGATTTCTGATATGAGGTCAATTCATGAAATTCCTACGTGCTATCATTCTCGTGCTCACTTTAATTGTTGCATCCTCCGGTGTTGAGGCTTCTCAGCGGCGGAGTGCCGTGGTCATTGCCGTGGAAAAGGCAAGCCCTGCGGTGGTGAACATCAGCACGGTGGTTCAGGAGCGGGTCAGCCCATTCTTCCCCTTCGGACGCGATGATTTTTTTAAGGATTTCTTCCCTGATTTTTTCTCCAGGGAGTATACCCGTTCGAGCCTTGGATCGGGTGTTGTCATCAATGGCAAGAAGGGCTACATCATTACCAACCACCATGTGGTGGCAGGAGCATCGGAGGTTAAGGTGATTACCTCGGAACAGGAGGAATACCAGGCCAAAGTCTTGGGCACAGATCCACGCTCAGACCTGGCGGTGCTTCAGGTGGGGGTCGGCAAGGAGCTTCCGGACATTGAGCTTGGCAACTCTGATGATTTGATGATCGGGGAGACGGTCATTGCCATAGGAAATCCTTTTGGTCTTTCCCATACGGTGACCACAGGCGTGATCAGCGCCTTGGAGCGGTCTGTTCGCGGTGAAGAGCGGGTATACCGACATTTCATCCAGACCGATGCCTCTATTAATCCGGGGAACAGCGGAGGACCGCTCCTGAACATTGACGGAGAACTCATCGGCATCAACACCGCCATATATCAAAAAGCACAGGGCATCGGATTTGCCATACCGGTCAACAAAGTGAAACGTATTGTGGATGAGTTGATACGTGCAGGAGAGGTGCGTCCCCTTTGGCTGGGTCTGGAGATCCAGGAACTGTCTCCGGAATTGCGAGCACACTTTGCACTGCCAAAAGACGAAAAGGGGGTCTTGGTCAGCGACGTGGTGGAGGAAGGGCCTGCTGCTAAAGCGGGCCTAAAGCGTGGGGACATTATTTTGACCGTGGAAGGCAATCCTGTGCCAAGCCCGGAAGATTACCGGAACGTACTGGCCGATTACACGCCCGGCGATCGGCTTGGACTTGAGGTCTTCTACCAGGGCAGGGTGTCGGCTGTGAGTGTGGAACCCTCCGCTTTTCCTCTGGAGATGGCCTTAGACTTGGTCGATCGCCGACTCGGCATCTCGGTTACCGAGCCTGACAGGCGCACACGGCAGCGCTACGAAATAGAGACCGGGGTGATGATCAAAGAAGTGCGGAAGGGCTCGGAGGCCGCGCGCATCGGGCTGGAGTCCGGCGATCTGATTCTCAAGGTCAACAACCAAACTGTGGCAAACCTCGATGAATTCAAAAAGGCGATCAGCCAATGTCATCATCTCCCCTCGCTTCGACTCGTGGTCCAGCGGGGGGCCTACGCCTATTCACTGACCCTGCCTTTTTGATTTCACCACAGAGGCCCAGAGCACACAGAGAAGAGAATTTTTGTCCATTCGCCGGAGATGCGGCGAATGGGCAATTTGCTCCTCCGCCTTTGGCGGAGCGCGATCTATGGGGATCCATTTATTCTGCAAAGGAGCTCGAGTTGTCGGAACGTTTTAGGTCAGGTGTTTTCCCGCAGGCAGAGGCATACCTTTCATTTGCCGGTACCTCCCGGCAAATGAAAGAGTTGGATTTCTCTGTGTTCTCCGTGTCTCTGTGGTGACCCTAAAACTCTTTACGGATGTAGTCGACAGCATTCTTGAAAATGCGGAGTCCCTCTCCCTCTTCACTTTGCAAAGACTTGCCCTGGCGCGAGAGCGCTTCTTTACGTCTGGTCCAGTCCGGGTGATTCGTGAAGTGGTGAAAGGCTTCCGGATGAGGCATGATTCCGAAAATTCGCCCTGTGGAATCACAGATGCCGGCAATGTCTCTCAAGGAGCCGTTTGGATTCAGCGGCCATTGGAGCCCCGCCTCTCGACCTTGGTTGTCCGCATATTGCACCACGATCTGGTTGTTGGCGAAAAGCCGGTCGATATCGTCCTCTGCGGTATAAAATTTGCCTTCACCGTGCCTCACGGGCAGTTCTATGGAGGATAACCCTCCGGTCAAAATGCAAGGGGAATCAGGGTTCACTCTGAGGTTCACCCACGTGTCGATGAAGTTGCCCGAGTCATTGTAAATAATGGCCGCACGGCGCTCATGGTAGTTGCCGTCAAAACCGGGGAGAAGACCGAGGTTGACAATGGCTTGAAAACCGTTACAAATGCCGATGATCAGTTTGCCTTGGTCGATGAACCGTTCGATATCTTCACCCAGGTTGGACTTCATCTTGGAGGCCAAAAGCACGCCCGCACCATGATCATCACCCCAGCTAAAGCCGCCCCCGAAAACCAGGATATGGAAGTCGTCCAGCTCGGCGGCCGTGCCCAGCTTTTTCCCCATGACCAATTCGTTGATGTGAATGCGATGGGATTCGGCACCGGCCGCTTTGAGGGCGTGATCGGTCTCATAATCGCAGTTCAATCCATAGCCCGTAAGGACCAATGCTTTCACAGACATGATACCGAGCCTCCAAGAATTTTCACCGCAGAGAACCCAAAAAGCGCTGAGGAATTATTCTTCTAAATCTAAAACCATCCTGCGTATACCGTTTTTCAGTACCCTCACATTGAAATTAATGAGAAGCCCAACTTTGCAGCCTGACAACTTGAGGTATGATAAAAGTTGTGCTTGGTGAATGGCTTTCAAACTGTCCACACCCTTGATTTCGATGACCACCTTCTTTTCGATGAGCAAGTCGATCCGGTAACCGCACTCAAGGTTTACACCCCTGTACTTTACAGGTAACGCCTTTTGTTGTTCAACGTGCCAACCGTGCCCTGCTAGTTGATAAGCTAAGCAGGCCTCGTAGGTTGACTCTAGCAATCCAGGTCCGAGTTCTTTATGAACAGCAATGGCTGCGGCTATAACAGCACTTGTAATTTTGTCTAATTCCTCCTTCACCTCAGCGTTCTCTGCGGTTATTCTTTAGATTAAGTGGCCGAAGCGAGACTTCCATGCTTGCTTCAGCTCCAGGACATTTTCCTCTATGATCGGGGTCTTGTGCCGGTTCCGCACGCGGAAAACAGGCGACTCGGTGATGCGCCCCACCAGGCCGGCCTTTGTGCCTGAAAAATGCTTTTCAAAGGCCTCTTTTCTGGATGGATCCACGGTGACCACAAAGCGGCCGGCTGACTCAGAATACAGAATCTGGGTGTCGGTTAGCCCCGACGTGCACGGGACCTCCTGCAGGTCAATGTCCATTCCCAGTTCGCCCCCCATGGCCACAAGGGCCATGTGAACAGCGAGCCCACCCCTTGCCACGGCATGTGCAGAACATAGAAGCCCTTTCCGGATGGCCTGGTGCATCGCCTGATAGAGGGGCCACACCTCCGGAACGTCAACCTTAGGCACATTCAGGCCCGTTTCTCCCATGAGCTGGTAGTATTCGCCGCCTCCGAGCTCATCTTCTGTCCCCCCGAGCACGT
>JARRRH010000177.1:0-8055 GCA_037380925.1 Deltaproteobacteria bacterium
CCTTTCATGGCAACCCTCCTATGCTGAGCGCTTGGTGTCGGCGTCCCTTGAAGGCGGTCCTTTCCCCTGACCACAGAACGACAACTTAATTTATACTAAATGTTTATATATTTTAACTTTTTGCTCCCTGTCAAGCCCCTTTTTCGGAGCCTATCAAAGGGTTCAAGTGCTTTGAACCGAAAGATATAGCAGCACATTCACGATGAAGTGGTTCGAAGTCCATGGACTTCGGGAAAGGCTTGTTCTCAGGATTTTCATCAACAGGCTTGACGTTAGGATTTCTTTACGTATACTTAAACTTAACAAAATATATAAGCTGTGGGAACTCGGCTCTGGGCTTTTCCCATAGGGGGCGTGGGGTTGGAGTGATGGAGTAGTGGAGTAATGAACACAAGGAATATTGGACTGACGGAATGATGGGGTCGAAGAAATGGAGGCACTTCCGTGAATTTGGGCGCTTTAATCCGAAGGCATCGAAAAGAGAACAAGCTCACCCTCAAAGCTGTTGCCGAAAGAGCCGGCATCTCTGAAGGCTTTCTGAGTCAGGTGGAAAATAGTGTCAGCTCACCCTCTGTGGATTCTCTGATCGCTATTTGCAATGCCATGGGCATCAATGCGGGAGACCTTCTGAACCAAGCCAATACCCGGGAAAGGCTGGTGGTTTTGCGCCGGAGCGAGTGGAGCGATATCGAACTTCCAAAAACGGGATTCGTTACCCGCCGCTTCCTTTCTCCGGAAAACAGGGCGGTCATTGACAGCGCGATTATTTTCCTGAAGCCGGACGTGTTAATTCCTGTACGCAAAAACATCAAGAACGGCCAAGAGCTTCTCTGTGTGCTCAAAGGATCTTTGGAGCTCATGCGGGGTGACGAAACAATCCGACTGTCCGAGGGAGATTGTGTCCATTTCTGGGCAAACCCTCCCAAGCAGCACATTACAAACAAGGCGAAGGATCTCGCTGTGGTGCTCTGGGTAGGCACCTTGTAAATACTGAGCTCCGCTTCCCGCTTTAGGGATTACGGGCCGGATCGACAGCACCCGGTAGCGTAGAGCCTACAGGTCCCAGATAGGTAACGTTGAAAAATAGCACGATTCATGAGATAGTGCCCGTCCAGTAACACCTCAGTAGATTTCGCAGAAGGAATGGGCGCTCGAGGCAATGAGACATCGGAGGGATCGTGATGGACATTGAGGAGAAAATTCGTGACTTAGAGCAAAGAACACTTGAGGCGGAGCTGGGCGGCGGGCAGAAGCGGATCGATGATCAGCATGCCAAGGGGAAAATGACGGCCAGGGAGAGAATTGATTACCTCATGGACAAGGGTAGCTTCCAGGAAATCGACAAATTCGTGGTGCACCGCTGCCATGATTTTGACATGGAAAAGAAGAAAATTCCCGGTGACGGCGTGGTGACCGGATACGGGACGATCAATGGAAGGCGCACGTTTCTCTTCGCTCAGGATTTTACGGTTTTCGGGGGGTCCCTGAGCGAGACAGTCGGACAGAAAATCTGTAAGGTCATGGACTTGGCTGTTCAAAACGGAGCACCCATGATAGGACTCAACGATTCCGGCGGCGCGAGGATCCAGGAAGGTGTGATGAGTCTAGGGGGGTATGGTGAAATCTTTAAGAGAAACGTCTGGTCTTCCGGGGTGATCCCTCAGGTCTCAGTCGTCATGGGACCGTGCGCCGGAGGAGCGGTCTATTCTCCGGCCCTAACGGATCTCGTCATCATGGTCAAGAAGACGAGCTACATGTTCATCACCGGTCCCCAGGTGATCAAGTCGGTCACTTCAGAAGAAGTCACCCCGGAACAACTGGGTGGTGCCATGACTCACAACACCAAGAGCGGGGTGGCCCACTTTGCCGAAGACTCAGATGAGGCCGCTTTGGATCGCGTCAAAGCCCTGCTCTCATATTTCCCTCAGAATTACCGCGAAAAACCCCCTTCGGTGCCGTGCACGGACGACCCGGATCGGACGGAACCGCCGCTCAACAAAATTGTCCCTACGAACTCGAGGCTTCCCTATGACATGCGCGATATTATCCGAACAGTCTTGGACAACAAGACGTTCTTGGAAGTGCAGGAACACTTCGCCCAGAACATGGTGGTCGGATTTGGAAGGCTGAATGGGATTTCCGTGGGCATTATCGCCAATCAGCCAAGAGTTCTCGCCGGTTGCCTCGACATCGATGCGTCTGTGAAATGTGCCCGGTTTGTGAGAATGTGCGATGCCTTCAATATTGCGCTCGTGACTTTTGTGGACGTTCCTGGATACTTGCCGGGAGTGAACCAGGAATACGGGGGCATCATCAAGCATGGCGCAAAGATCCTCTACGCCTACTCCGAAGCAACAGTTCCTAAGATGACGGTGGTGACGCGAAAGGCTTACGGCGGCGCCTATATCGCCATGTCCGGTAAGCACCTTGCAGCGGATGTCAACTATGCCTATCCCACAGCAGAGATCGCCGTGATGGGTCCGGAGGGAGCTTGCAACATTGTTTTCAGGAAAGAGATTGCAGAGGCGGCGGATCCTGACGCGACACGGGAGAAGCTCATCGAGGATTACCGAACCAATTTTGCGAGCCCTTACCGCGCGGCGGAGGTGGGCTACATCGATGAGGTTATTTTTCCGGAAAACACCCGTCCCAAACTTATCCAGGCCCTTATGATGCTTCAGAACAAGAAAACGTCCATCCCTGACAGAAGACACAGCAATACACCGCTCTGAGACGGGTTTTCTCTTTACGGTTGCGGCTCAAAGAGTTTTTTCACCTCTTCTTTCAAAACCTTACCCATGGTGTTCTTAGGCAGTTCCTGAATCAAAACCACCTCCTTTGGGCATTTCCAATTGTGGAGGTGTTGTTTACAGAAATGCTGAATGTCTTCTCCCTTGATATGGGATCCAGGCCTCAGCACGACAGCCGCCGTCACCTTCTCTCCCCACTTCTCGTCCGATACGCCCACCACCGAAGATTCTGCCACGCCGTCCACGCAGTTGATTACCGCCTCCACTTCTGCGGGAGAGATATTTTCACCCCCGGAAATGATAATGTGTTTGATACGATCGGTAAGGTAATAGTAGCCCTCCTGATCCACGTGCCCCAGATCACCGGTCCTGAACCAGCCCTGTTCAAAGGTCTTGGCGGTTTCCTCCGGTTTTTTCCAGTACCCCGGTGTAACAGAAGGCCCTTTCAGCCAGATCTCTCCAGTCTCCCCGGGTGTCGCATCTTGAAGGGTTTTAAGGTCTACGATCCGCACTTCAAGATCGGGCAGAGGCAGGCCGATAGAGCCGGGCTTACGTACCCCCCTCACCGGGTTGGAGAAATTCATGCCTGTTTCGGACATGCCCTCTCGCTCAACAGGCTCTTTTCCGAATATCTGCTTGATCCTTTCAAAGTCCTTGGGGAGAAGCGGTGCAGAACCGGAAGTCCAAAGCCGCATATGGTCAAAGCTGATCTTTTTGTCCTCCACATGGTCCATCATCTTTGCGTACATGGAAGGAACAGCCATGAACACCGTGCAGGCTTGTTCCTTCTCTTTGTTCGCCAGAACGCTGACCACATTCTCCGGAGTGAAGCCGTCGAGCATGATGACATGAGATCCTGCAATGAGAGCGGTATGAAGGCCAAAGCACAAGCCGTGCACGTGAAACAAGGGCAGGGCATGGCAGAGCACATCCGACTCGGTGATTTCCCAGGTGCTGATAATGTTCTTGGCATCGTGGACCAGGTTTTTCTGAGTGAGCACCGCCCCTTTCGGATTTCCCGTAGTCCCCGAGGTATAAATGATCAAGGCGGGGTCATCCGGAGCAGTTTCAACATGAGAGGTTTCGGCAGAAGCGGATCTGAAAAAATCCATCTCTTGGTAGGGCCTCTCGGTGCGAATCGCCAAATTGGTCAGGCCCGGCGCAATATCCCTGATCCTGGCTTTCTGTTCCGACCCTGAAAGAACCAACCCGGCATCGACATCCCGGATGAAATAGGCCATTTCCGACCTCTTGAATCCCGGGTTGAGAGGTACGGCGACGGCTCCCAGTTTCTGGAAGGCCAGATGGGCAACCACGAAGACAAGAGATTTCGGCAAAAACAGGATGACCCGGTCGCCCTTTCCGACCCCCAGGGTTCTGAAGGCGTTGGCCATGCGGTTGGAGTCTTCCGCCAGGTCCTGATAAGAAAGCTCGGTTTCGGCGCTCCCTTTACGGAAGAATGTGATGGCTTTTTTCCGGCCTCCTTTCACAAAGGCATTTTCAAAAGATTCCCTTAGAGATCCCTCGGTCACTCGGCCTCCGTTCAACATTCTCTTTTGATCTCGGCGGCTCCGCTGAGTTGCCGGCGATTCCTCCTCCTTCACTTCAACCTTTGTGCCACGGCCCGTGCCGCAAGGATCCCGCTGGTCGAGGCTTGCAGCAATCCCCGGGTAATGCCCGCACCGTCTCCCACGGCAAACAAGTTGGCTACCTCCGTTTCCAGTTCGGGAGAGACACGTATCCTGTTGGAGTAAAGCTTTACCTCCACGCCATAGAGAAGAGTATGACGGGAATAAACCCCGGAGGCAATCTTGTCCAAAGCCTGGAGCATCTCGATGATGCTCATGAGGTGCCGGTAGGGGAACACAAAACTCAAGTCCCCCGGGGTCGCCTGGGCGAGGGTCGGCCTTGTAAGGCACCGGTCGATGCGCGCCGCTGTGCTTCTTCGACCTGCCAGAAGGTCGCCGAGTCTCTGGATGATGGCTCCGCCGCCCAGCAGATTGGCCAACCGGGCGATGTAAAGGCCGTAAGCGATGGGGTCATCGAAAGGTTCAGTGAAAGCGCTGCTCACCAGGATCGCAAAGTTGGTATTTTGGCTCACCTTTCGTGCATGGCTGTGCCCATTAACGGTGATGATGCCGTTGTTTGTCTCCGTCACAACCTCGCCGTAGGGATTCATGCAAAAAGTCCGCACTTTGTCGTCGAAGGTCTTTGAAAAATAAATGAGCTTGGACTCATAGGTGGTGTCAGTAATCTCCTCGAGCACCGGAGCGGGCAGTTCCACACGGACACCAATGTCTACAGGGCTGGCCTGTGCTCTCAAGCCTAAAAATGCTGCTTCCTCCTTCATCCATGCTGCACCCGACCGACCTGGAGCGGCCACCACAAAACGGCTTCTCAGGACTTTCCCGCCAGCCAATGCCACGCCCGTGATCCGGCCTTTTTCAGCCAAGAGGTGTTCCACTCGGCACCCGGTCCGCATCTCCACCCGTCTCATCAGCGTTTATTTTAGACGAGCAAGGACGGAGGGGCAATTCTCCGTGCCCATGTGCCGAATGCGCGTAGGGATTAACTCGAGATCCACGAGCCTCGCCCCTCTCCCGCTGCGCGAGATCCTTTCCCTGTTCTAACAGGAGAACCGAATCCACGCCCATATCCGCCAAGGTGAGGGCGGCAAATATACCGGCCGGCCCTGCACCCACAATGATCACGTCATAGTCCACGGCTTTCCTCCATCAAAAAGTCCACCAGGCTTTTTATTCTCCAATAATTCCGGGCTATTTTTCGTTGTTGAAAAACCCTTGTCCTTTCAAAATCCGCCATGCATTTGTGCTTGACATTCCAAATTTTCATCCAGTATATATAGTAGTTACTTTATAGCTAAATAATAGCCACAACAGAGAGGGACCCGCTCCTCCGGGTTTTCAACCGCAGAGACAAAGGGACAGTGAGCATTCTCCAGCAGAGCTGGAGGCATCAGGGATCAGTCCAAGGGCTCAGGGAGGAAGCCTTTTCTGAAGTGACGGGTGGGAGGCCGCCGTCCGGTCGTCACCAATCCACGAATGAGTTCAATTTTAGCTCTTTGTTTAGGCCGCTGGTGAAGACCGGACCAGGCCGGGAGCCCCGGAACGCAAAAAAAGGCTTCCTTCCTGAGCATCATGATTCAACACATACCGGCTCCTCTAGACCCCGGATCTGTAAAACCTATCCGGGTCCCCCAATAGAGGTAGAGGGTTTGACCGTTGTTGAAAAAATCAAAGAACTCGTGGGCCCGTTTCATGAATAACATCTTGGAGATCAATAAGGAAGATTTTTATGGCATAGACGAGCTTTTGTGGACATCCCGCTAGCTTCGGCTATGGCCGTCTTTGTCCCTTAACGCGTTATACGCTCTGGACCGCAGACGAGGACAAACCTGCAGAGCGAATGAGCTCAGAGTCACAAGGCATTTTCAGCCGGATGAGCGATTTGCTGTGAGCCTTGAGCCTTACGCCTTGGGCCTCAGGTAGTGTCATGGGGATGCAGTGTTGATTCGCCGTGCCGACGCTTTAGAACGTTATTAAAACCTTGATGGAGGTCATCGAAATGACGACGAGCAAATGGATGCACGCAGGCACAATCCTGAAAATGAATGCAATCAACTACCCGGACAAGCTGGGCTGGCAGGACAAGTTCAATGAATACACGTTCAAGGAGTGGAACAAAAGGGCCTGCCGACTGGCTGGTGGACTCGGGGACCTTGGCGTCGGCCACGGAGATACCTTGGCGGTGATCGCTTACAACCGTGGTGAATGGATGGACATCTATGCAGGGTGCGCCAAGGGGGGGCAAATCTGCGTTCCCGTCATGTTCAGATTGGCCGGCCCGGAAATAGAATACATCGTCAACCACTCCGAGTGCAAAGCCTTCATTGTAGAGCGACCCTTTGTGGAGCTCATCGACAGCATCAAAGACAAGCTGCGGGTTCCCGAGGGTAACTACATCTACCTCGGCGACACTCCTGCCCCTAAGGGGTATGTTCACTACGAGGAGTGGCTTGCTGCTGCGTCTCCGGAGGAACCGGCTTATACAGTGGATTCGGACGATCCTTGGGTTGTCATGTACACCTCAGGGACCACGGGGCGGCCCAAAGGTGTGATCAGAACGCACGAGCAAAACCATGCCCAGTATTTGCTCAACAACATCAACATGGGAGTTCTCCCAACGGACAAGGTGATGCTCGTCATGCCTATGTGCCATGTAAACTCCATCTTCTATTCTTTCCCCTACACCCTGGTTTCAGCCCCGGTTTTCGTCTACAACATGGTGAGCTTTGATCCTGAAGACCTGCTGAAAACCATTTCGGATTACAAGATCACCTTCACGTCCCTAGTGCCCACTCACTACATCATGATTCTCGCCTTACCGGAGGAGGTCAAGAAGAAGTACGATGTGGCCTGCATCCGGCAGCTCTTGATCTCGTCTGCGCCTGCCCGCAAAGACCTGAAAGCCGCGATCATGGACCATTTTGAGAATGCTGAGCTTTGGGAAGCTTACGGCACCACCGAAGGCGGTTTGGTCACTTTGCTCAGGCCCGAAGACCAATTCAAGAAACTCGGCTCCATCGGCAAAGAGATCTTCGGGACAGACCGGATCAAGATCCTGGATGAGAACAGAAACGAGGTCCCGGATGGTGAGGTGGGGGAGCTCTTTTACCGGACTCCCATGATTTTCAAGGAATACCTGAAAGAGCCTGAAAAAAGCAAAGACGCTTTTTTGGGCGAGTGGTCTTCTGCCGGCGACATGGTGACACGGGATGAAGACGGCTATTATGTCCTGGTGGACAGGAAGGCCAACATGATCATCACAGGGGGAGAAAACGTCTATCCCTCTGAAGTGGAAAACGTGGTCGGATCCCATGAGGCGGTCAAGGACGTTGCCGTTATCGGCATTCCGGATGACAAGTGGGGTGAGGCGGTCAAGGCCGTGGTGGTCCTTCACTCGGGGCACGAGCCCAGTGAGGATCTCGCGAAGGAGATTATCCAGTTCACTAAGGGCAAGATTGCCGGCTACAAGAGACCAAAGTCACTTGACTTCATTAAGGATGAGGACATGCCGAGAACCCCAACCGGCAAGATCCTGCATCGCCTTCTCAGAGAAAGGTACGGCATTTGGAGCGATAAGAAGTGAAGCCTCCCCGCGGCAAGCCGCGGGGCATTCTGGCGAAGGAGAGTAAAGAATCCGGTTTTCTATGATTGAATAATTACGTATCGTACAACATTATTTTAGCTTTAAGGAGGAAAACTGACATGTTGACTAAAGCGTT
>JARRRH010000178.1:0-5336 GCA_037380925.1 Deltaproteobacteria bacterium
ATGCCTACGGGTGTTCATGGGGCATCATAGGTTGAAATCAATCAGCGACCACCAGTAAAACTGGTGGTATGAGGAAGGCCCCTAAAAGGGGCCATTAATCGAAATCGAGCTCTAATTGCTCTTGTTCCTTCTGTAAATGCTCCTGCTCTCTGATATACGCTTTAATTTGGTGCTCGTCGAAGCCTACTGTGCTTACACAATATCCTCGTGCCCAGAATGAGCGACCAAACAGCGTCCCTTTCATTTTCAATAGTTGACGATGAATACGAATGGCACTCTTTGATTTTAAGTATCCTATTGTCATCGCTATACTATACTTTGGCGGAACACTGAGCAGCATGTGGATATGATCAGGCAGCGCATTGCCCTCTTCCAATTCCACACCCTTATGCCGGCATAATTCCCGGAAAATTCCTCCGATCCTTCGGCGAAGTTGCCCATATACAACCTTTTTTCGGTATTTCGGTAAAATCACAACATGAAACTTGCATTCCCATTTTACATGTGCTTGACTTTTCCATTCTTTCATTACGGTCCTCCTTGCCCCTTGGGGCCTTCCTCGGAGGACCGTTTATTATTTTTTCGCCTGAAGCGGTAGAACCTTTTCAATTCTCACCGGCAGAGCCGGTGGATTAATAACGATACAGAGGGATGCTACTTTGTTCCCTTTGTGATAAATCGGCGGCGCCTCAAGTCCGCATATTCTCCTGAAAGGATATCCCCCAGGTCTTTTAAGAGAAATCTCAGGTAGGCTATTTTTTCCGTCACCGCATCCGTTTCCCCTCTCTTGAGAGCGCTGTCCATGTCATCCAGGGCGTTGCCCATCTCCTCTATAACGTCGAACTCCGTATCGGTGACCGTGCTGTCAAAAGGATCATCGGCCATACAAATCTCCTCATCTTCACTAGAAATACTCTTTCACTTCCCTTGCAAAAGCTTCAACCCGAAAGTCAAGGTCTTTCAACAGATAGCCGAAAATACGGATGCTGTCCTCGTAATGCAGGCGGATATGCACGTCATTTTTTTGATCTTTTTCGATTTCGAAATCACCCCCTTCGAAATCACGGCCCGCGGCTTTCATCTTTTCGTCAAGGAAGCGCTTGGTCTCCTCGATATTGTGTTTCGTGCCATAGACAGCCGCAAGCTCCATATCTTTTTTCAGCCAGTACTTGCTCCAAAATGGCCTCACAGCGCTCCACCCACTCCAAAGGAAAGCGATTCCCAGGGCGATGAGGAAAATGCTTTTTATGGTTTTCATCGCTTTCAACCTTTTCGGTATTATATCATGTAAGGCATGCAAATCAATAGGAGTTTGAAATCCGGGACGCCCAAGACATTGTTCACCCTGCGCGTTGCGTCATCATTCAACAAATACCAGTTCCTATAGACCCCGGATCGGTGGACCCTGTCCGGGTCCTCCACCAGAGGTGGAGGGTTTAGTAACAACTAAGGTAGCGCTAAGTTGACAAAAGTTGTCACTTTTTGACCTTTTTCGACCGCCCCTCCTTCTCGGAAACTACTTTTAGAGCCCGCAAACCCCGATTCACTTGTGAATCCAGTAAAATGCCAAATCCCAGCGTGTGCAATTGAACAAAGAACCGTGCATTAAAGTACGACCTTGTATGATTCTGTGTTCGTATTTGCCCGTCTCAAACGCCAAAAAACAGTCCTTTTTCCCTATTATTTAACGAGATATCAATTAGCTACCTCATTTGGAACGCTTCTTGCTGTTCTCTAGAGACATATGTAGCTATAGGAACGAATTTGGCCCCAAAAAACGGGATGAAAAGGTGCCTAGATCATGAATTTGAGAACATGCAATAAGGGTTTTACCCTGACCGAGCTCTTGGTCTCCATAGCCATATTCGGTGTGATTATGGGGAGCGTTTACTCCAGCTTTTATTCACAGCAAAAGACCTTCGTTGCCCAGGAACAGACCGCAGCCATGCAGCAGAATCTCAGAGCATCCATAGATCTGATGGAACGGGAGATCCGGATGGCAGGCTATGACCCCACCGGGGACGCGGGGGCCGGCATTCAGAGCGCGGCTGCAAGTGCCATTCGCATCACCATGGACACCACCGACGATACCGGATCCGGGGGACCCGATGGAGACACCGGCGATGTCAATGAAGATGTGACCTATGCCTTGTTTGACGCAGACGGAGATGCCGATCAGGATCTGGCCAGAACGGACGCCAATGGTGTCGGCAACCAGCTGTTGGCGGAGAATATTGACGCCCTCAACTTTGTTTATCTGGATAAAAACGGGGCGCCCACAGCCAACATCTCTGAGATGATCTCTGTGCAGATCACTGTTGTGGCCAACGCAGGACGGCCTGATCGTGGATATGACGGCAGTGGGAGCTTCTTGAACCAGCAGGGGCAGATCATTTTTACACCGCCGTCAGGGGATAGTTTACGCCGCAAGCTGCTCACAGCAGAAGTGAAGTGCCGGAATCTCGGTCTGTGATAGGAGGGATTAACCACCATGATACGAAAAAAATCAGGTACCGCGATTTTCAAGACGGCACGGGGCCAACAGGGCTTCACGCTTCTGGAAATCATGATCGCCATCTCCATCCTGTCGATCGGCCTTTTGGCTGTAGCCTCACTCCAAATGTCATCCCTCAGGGGTAACGCCTTTGCAAGCAATGTTACGGAGGGAACCACCCTGGCCGCAGACCGTTTGGAAAAACTGCTGGTTCTCCCTTACAACCACGCTGACCTTGTCGGGGGAACCCACATCGATCCTGCTCCGCCCAGCAGGTATGCTGTCACATGGCAGGTCGCGGATGATTCCCCTGTGACCAACACCAAAACCATCGATCTCACCGTGACCTGGGCGGATCACGGAATCCAGAGAAGCGTCACCATGCACCGCATTATGCCGCGCATGTTGTGAGAGGGAGGTAGACAGAATGTCACCCCGGTTCAAGTCCATGGCAGATGAAAACGGCTCCATCATGGTTGTAACCCTTCTCATCCTGGTAATCCTTACCCTTGTGGGGATAACGGCCGCAACCACGTCCAAAATCGAAGTCCAGGTTGCGGGAAACCAGAAATTCCACAAGATCGCTTTTCACCATGCAGACAGCGGTATCTACACAACCCCAAAACTCATTTCCGCCGCCTTTGACACGGGGGTTGAACTGAGTGGCCCGGGAATCAGCTATCTGGGAAACATGGGGGACTTTTACAGAGAGATCATGGGCTACAACCCCTATGATTCCGACAGGGACGTGCGCATTACCCTCGCCGGCTACGATGTGGACGTAGATGTCAATCGCCTCGGCACAGAGACTCTGGCCGGCTCGGGCGCTGAATTTGCCAGCGGCGCGGAAGGCATCGGGGTGGGCTCTACAGGCGGTATGGCTGTGATCTATGGGCTGGATTCTCTCGGAGAAGGCCCTTCGGAAGCTCAGTCCAACATTGGCGCCGTTTATCGAAAGATCGTGGGGACGCCAGGAGGTCTGTAAAAAATGAAAGGGAAAAAAATCACCGTCCTTGTTTGTGTCTTCGGCTTTTTGCTCCTTCTATCCTCTCAAAGCCGGGCAACCGAACCCTCCATAGCCGACTACACCTCCTATCCTATTTTCCATTTGGACGCTGTGGCCCCTCTTATCCTCATCATCCTGGACAACTCCGCCAGCATGAACGAGCAGGCCTATCGTGGAGACTACGATGACGGCACAGACTATTACGGCTACTTTGAACCCCACAAAAGATACAGCTACGGAAGCAATATTTTCGTCAGGGACGAAAGCGGGCCATGGGACGGCAACTTTCTCAACTGGCTGACCATGCGCCGCATCGACGTGGCCCGAAAAGCGCTCATGGGCGGCCTGGCCACCTCCCGGTTGGGCACTGGTAACCAGACCAACATCGGGGAAGCCCCTTCCATTGCCGGATATGATTATATTAAGACCACTATTGATACTACCGGCGTTACCCCTTTTGGCGGCGCAAGTGCAAAAACCTACCTCGTGGACGGCGGCAATTTTTATGTAGACGGCAGCACCTACGTGATCCGGGTGGACAAAAACATGAACACCTACGAGGACGAGGCGCCCAGTTTTGTGGACGGCAACATTGCCGGCGTGCTCCAGAAGATCGGGGACAGGGCCCGGTGGGGCAACATGTTTTTCAATTACGGTACAGGCCACAATCAAAGCGGCGGGAGCGTGGTCAGCACCGTCGGCACCAACATGACCTCCTTGGTCACAGACCTCCAGAACACGGCCTGTGACACTTTTACCCCTCTGGCTGAGAGCTACTATGTGGCCATGCAGTATTTCAAGCAGGAAGACCCCCAAGACGGCCTGGACTATCCGATGGGCTGTGCACCGAATTCCAATATCGGCGATGACCCTTACTGGAACGGCGTCGAGTACGTTTATTGCGCCAAGAGCTTTGTCATCCTCCTGACAGACGGCATGTCCACCATGGACATGATGATCCCTGACCAGATAGACGGCGTCTCCCTCAAGGACTATGATGATGATAGGCATGATCCAGGGGCCTTTGCTGACTCCGGAACAGACTACCTGGACGACGTGGCTCTCTATGCCCGCACCAAGGATCTCAGGCCCGACCTGGACGGGGACCAGAACTTAATCCTTTACACCATCTATGCTTTCGGAGAAGACTCCCAAGCGGAAGTTCTGCTCAAAGACGCGGCCAAAAACGGCGGTTACATTGAAAAAGACGGAAGTACCGGCCCAACCCTTACGGCAGAGTGGGACGAGAACGGAGATACAGATCCGGACACGTACTACAAGGCCAGTGACGGCTACAAGCTGGAAGCCAGCCTGCTCAGGGCCGTAAACGACATTCTCCGCAGGGCGGCCGCCGGCAGTGCCGTGTCCGTTCTGGCCACCAGCGGGGAAGGCGAGGCCAACATGGTTCAGGCCTACTACCGGCCCGCCGTGCTCGAGGGCCTAACCGACATTCGATGGGTGGGATACCTTCAGTCCATCTGGGTGGACTCCTACGGAAATCTCAGGGAGGACACGAACGGGGACAAAATTCTCGATGTCAATCTGGACAAGGTCATCACCTACTTTGAAGACCCGGAGTCAGGGGATACGAAAATCAAGCGATTTGATGTGAGCACCAACCCCTATCCGGACGTGACCACGGATTCCTATGAGAGAATTCTGGACCTAGACGAAATCAGCGCCCTCTGGGAGGCGGGGAGCCGACTGGCTGCACGATTCGCGTCCGACAGAAAGATTTTCACTTACTTGGACAAAAACAGCAACGGGGTGGTAGATGAAGACACCACGTATGATCCCCTGGACGGGTACGGCGAGGTCGTGAAGTTTGAAAGCGAG
>JARRRH010000179.1:0-5313 GCA_037380925.1 Deltaproteobacteria bacterium
ATAAATAACCAGGGTATTGTCCAGCTCACCCATTTCCTTAAGATGCTCAATGAGACGCCCGATGTGATAATCCACATGTTCCAGAAAAGCGGCATTGACCTCCATCTGCCGTGCCAGATACGCTTTGCCCTCCTTGCTGAAGGAATCCCATTTGGGCAGGACTTCCGGCCAGTCCACCATCTTGGCGTCTTTGGGCACCAGGCCCAGTTTTTTCTGGCGTTCCAGCTGCTGCGCCCTGTAGGCATGCCATCCGTCATCAAACTGTCCCTTATACTTGTCACGCCACTCTTTCGGCACCTGGATGGGCGCATGAACCGCACCCGGCGTGTAGTACATAAAGAAAGGCACATCCCGCAGCCCTTTCCAGTTGTCCAGCCACTTGATGGCCTGATCCGCCATCCCCTGGGAAATATGGAATTCCGATCCATCGGCATTGGTTTTCGGGGTGTCAATGGCCGTGGTGTTTTCGTATAATAAGGGGTGGAACTGGTTGGTTTCGCCGCCCAGAAATCCCCAGAAATATTCAAACCCCCAGATGCCTGTGGGCCAGCTCTCAAACGGGCCGGCAGGCGAAGCCTCTTCCATGGGTGTATTGTGCCATTTACCGAATGCGGCCGTGGCATATCCATTGTCGGTCAGAATCTTTGCAATGGATGGCGTGGTGTAGTCGATCTGCGAGTTGTACCCCGGATAGCCGGTGGCCATCTCTGTAATTATGCCGGTGCCGATCTGGTGAATATTGTAGCCGGTCAACAGCGAGCCGCGGGTGGGGGAACAAACTGCGGCCACGGACATATGGGTATATCGGATGCCTTCATCGCCGATTCGGTCGAACGTGGGGGTGCGCATGACGCCCCCATAAGATGTCGCATTCGAATAACCGGCATCATCGAGCATGATGACCAGTACATTGGGTGCCCCATCAGGCGCTTTGGGCTGCCCGATAAAATAGGGTTTCGAGTCCGCCAGGGTTTTCCCCTGCACCCCTTTCCACTCCTTTTTCGGATAGGGAATCGCGTTGCCGTCTTCACTCTTTTGAGCGGCGGCTGCCTGACTGCAGAACACCATAGAGAGAACGCTCAAAAACAAAACTACGGCCTTTAATGATTTCATTGTCGCCTCCTTTCGTTAATCTGTTCAAAATCGCAATAAATTTTGGCCTAATTATTTCACCTTTTCAGCGTCACCCGGAATCCATGTTTTCTCAAAGTATGGCTTCTCTGGGCCGTAGAGCCGAAGGTAGATAAAATAGCCCATGCCGGGCTTGGTTTGGATCCAGTTTTCCTCCGCTCGATCCCTGGTTCGATAAGACCTGGCGGCCGGGCTCTCAAGCCTCTCACCGGTCCTGTCGTGAGCTGCGGTCCAGAAGCATTTTCTGGTTTTCCATCAGCGGCTCTTTGATAAAGTCCTCATAAGCCTTGTAACCTTGTTCGGCGACCACCACCTCGCTTCGGAACCAGACCTGAATATCCAGTGCTCTACCTGTTTTTCCAATCACGGCCTTCTGAATTTCTGTCACCTGTTCAGGCGTCAAGGCCTGCGGTCCGACCGCCTCCACAAGGATTCGCCAAGGCTCATCCTTGATTCGAAAATGAACATTTACGAGGAAAATATCCTTGAACCGCTCCATTTCTTGCCGCACCGCCTGGTCGATTTGTTCCATAGCCGTTTCATTGGCTTCGGTGAGCTCCTCCACCTGCGTCCACTCGTACAGAATTCTGCCGCGGCTTCCCGTCAGCATTGGAACGGACGAATTGATAATCACGTGAACATCGGGATCCCCGATGCGTTCCCGGATATCCGCTTCCAGCCGCCGGACTTTCTGGACCCTCGGGGGATAGAGGCACTGGATCGAGGCCCAGAGGAATTTTCCGGCCGGGACCTCCCGATAGTCCACCCCCTGAACCTGAAACCCAGGCCAGTGTGAAAATTCCTCCCACAGTACCTGCTCTGCAAGCATCACTTTCAGTTCCGCAGAGCTCGGGCTCTCATCAATGAAATCACCGTCAAGGTCCGGAGCCGTGATCTGACTGGTCGACCCCGTCGCGGCGATATCCTTGGTCAAATTACTGCGAATGATCAGCCTTGTTTCGAGATCGAACATCTTGGATATTTCCCGCTCATACTGACGAACCTTGTTCGGGTCGAAGACGGTCGATGTCTGCACAGTAACCAGCACATTGAGAAGCTCGGGCTTATGCTGAAAAAGAACCTTGTCAAGGACCACCCCCGGGATCTTCGAGAACTTGTTTGTCAACATGTGGTCTATGGTCCGGCGCAGATACCTTTCCTGGACGATCTCCACGAGTGAAAATGTGAACAGCACGGTGATCACGGCGAAAGAAACAGTCGCCACGCTGAATTTTTTCACTATCTTTCCCGGCTTGTCCGTTTCAAAGTGCGTGTGCATCGATGTGGCCAAGAAAACTGCGGAGGATGCCAGCAGAATTGACAGGAAGTTGGCTAAAAACAGCAAAAAAGAACCGATTGCTCCAGCATAGGCCCCAAGGGCAAGACAAAGCCCCGCATTCGCCAGGGGTGGCACGATGGCGGTAGCAATAGCCACGCCAGGCAGAGAGGGGCTTATGCGCTCGTCCACCATGGCATACGAACCGGCCAGCCCCGCCAGAACCGCGACACACAGGTCCAGCAGGTTGGGATGAATCCGCGCCAGCATCTCCGGTGTCGGGTCGATTGCAAGAGGGATCAACCCGAATAAAACCCCCAGCAGGACGGATACGGAAACGCCCACGGTTTCCGCCCACAGCGAACGGGTCAGCAGGTACCCGTCGCTGCGAACCATGGCAAGGGCGATACCGAAAATGGGCGTCATCAAGGGTGCTACGAGCATCGCCCCAATGATGACCGCAGGACTGTTGGCCACAAGCCCATTGGCGGCAATCAGCGTGGAGATGACAACCATGAAGTAAAATCGAGGCTCCGGAGTCGAGCCTTCGGCTATCTCCTTGATGACGAATGCTTTTCGTTCCTCGCTCACCCTCTGGGGCAGCCATCGTTTCAGCATCTAATCCCCCGCTTTGGGTGCGATGACCCGATAACCCGCCTTTGGCGGGTGCGGGAACACGCCCAGCCATAGGTAGTTGGAATCCGGAAAGCCATGAAGCAGGAACACCGGCTCGCCTTCGCCCCGGACGAGAATGTTCAGGTTGAGGCCGTTGATTTCCATTTTTGTGCCTAGGAGACTCATTTCTCCCTCCCTTTTTCAACCCAATGGGGATTTATCCCCTCGCGCACAGGTGCTCAAAATAATTTCGGCAGCACAAAAGTGGCCTGGAGCCGGAAGCGAAACCCTTCAGGTCCTGTTTCGGGCGATTCCGCCCAGTAGCCGACCCCGGCCTGCAGACTGACGGGCAGCTTGCCCAATTTGACGAGCTTGGAAACGGCGGCATTGACGGGTATAGACCACTTCTCCGTCTCCCAGTTGTAGCTGCTCTCGGACTGCACGGATACGGTCCAGGCGCTCGGCCATGTGTAAGCTGCAAACGGCTGCAAAAAGGTGTTGCTGATATCCTGGCGATCGCTGTCTCCGGCGTATGACCAGATGTGGTTGGCGAGCATGCCAAGAGTCCAGGGGCCCCGCGTCGTCAGCGCAACCACAGTAGGTCCCGCCCCCCACTTATCCGCACCCAGCAGGTCATCGGTGGCCGTGGGCAGAAGCAAGACGGGCCCAATGCCCCAGGTTATGCCGCCTGAGGTCGGTTTCTTGGGCGAAAGAAACAGGCTGAGGTTGATGTCGCCCAGGCCGAACTGGGACCCCGCACCCGGAAAGATATCCTCCTGATCAATCACGGGAATGATCGTCCGCGAAATCAGGTTCCAGTTCGTATTCAAATGAAAGGGAATCACCGGCTGGATGTTCGTCTGCATTTTCCAGCCGTCGTCCCGCGGTCCAATGTCGCAGTCGTAGTTCATCTGGAACGGGATCGACATCAGGTCGGCAAGCGGGTTCGACAGCTCCTGGGCGAGTTCAGCGTCTTCGCCTGCCGGCGCGCCACCTGTTCCCTTGGTTTCTGAAGGCTGCGCCCCCACAGAAGGAGCCGCTATGAAGAATGAAAGCATGAAAAGGCAGGATACGATTCGCGGCAGGGTTTTCATTCCTAATGCTCCTGTTATTTGATTTCCCTCGGACGCCGGGTCTCGTCCATCCGGGGTCCCAGCCATTCGTAAGGGTGCATGATCAGCCGGAACCCTTGCTGGTGCTGAAAAGTGAGACAATTTCTCACTTGGGAATGCATGAACCGAAGACGACCATACTCGTCTGTTCGCCCGACCCGGTAATGACCATCTTGCCCGTTTCTTCTGAAATGGCGATGCTCCAGCCCACTCCCTCATGGACGTCTTTGACCCCTTCTTCCACGCCCTGGATGATCAGCTTTCTGTATATGCGTTCCATGTTCTTTATGCGGCTGGGAGGCTGATTTTCATTTCTCGGCAGGGCACTCACCGTCTTTTCCTCAAAATTCATACTCAGAAATTCGGGGAGGCCGATGTCCTCGGCCGACACTTGAACGCAATTTCCATCCGGCCCGCATTGGATAATCCGCATGCAGGCACACATCAGTGCCTTTGAACCGTCAAAGTCTCCCGCAATAACTGGCGTATGAATCAAGCAAATAACAAACAGAACAAAACTCAATAATGTCGTCCTCTTCATCGTTCCCTCCCTATTCAAAGCCTCGATTCGAGGCTGTCCGATAATCTTTTGGTAAGCCGCTTTTGTCATTTCAACCCCTCTGCAAACAGGGGAAGAAGTCTCATAAGATTCCAGATCCGCCCATGGACCGGCAGGCAAGACCTAAGATCCAAAATCTCTTTTTACTTCACCGTGTAGCCTCTGCCCTCCATGCAGACCGCCTTGGCCCGGTTGTATTGCTGGAGATTGGCGTTATAATTGGATTGGGCCTGCTGATTGGAGGCTTGCTGCTGCTGATTGCGCCCTGCTTGCCGGGCACCCCCTGCAACCGCGCCGGACCCTGCGCCGATGGCCGCGCCTTTACCTGCATTCCCGGTGATTGCGCCGATGCCCAATCCGAGCAGCGCTCCACCGGCCGCCCCGCGAACCGCACCCCCCCGTTCCGACGCCTGCTGCGACGGCGGGGCCTGAGCCTTGGTGGGGTCGAAGCCGGTCTGATTGACGGCCCACTGGTGGCATTCGAACTCGTCCTGTTTCTGCTGATCTGGGCTCTGACCCTTGGCCGGATAGATGATGGGATTTTGAGCCAGGGCAAGCCCGGTGAGCAGAAGACCTGCGAGCATCACAATGGAACTTAACGCTGTTCTTTTCATGACTGT
>JARRRH010000179.1:5334-6066 GCA_037380925.1 Deltaproteobacteria bacterium
CTTTTAGATAGATTCTTTTAAAGTCTGCAGGATTTCCTCCTCCAGATCCTTCAGAAGAGTTTCATATTCCTCTCTTCGGGAAGGCGCACTATGTGTGTCAGACTGACTCCAGTATTCCAGCGCTCTGAAGCATTGGCGGTAGTCTTCACACTGGTCCTGGAAAGTCGAATTTTGCCTGAAAAGCCGCCTGATCTTCTCTGCATGGTCAGGAAATTTCGCCAAAACGACAGACAGGCTGGTGTGAACGATCGACATACCGTTTCCTCCGTGAATGGATCGCAGGAGTCATCCATGAAAAGCACGCTGATTACTTGAGGGCCTCGGCTGCCTTAAGGTACTGATCGCATGCTTCGACTTTCACCTTGTCCGCACCGGCTTTTTCAAGGCACCTCTTGTATTGATCCACAAGTTTGAGCCTTTGAGTGTGGACCTTCTCTTGTGCCCGGTAAACTCGATCCTGAGGGGTTGAGCATGACAGCGTCAGACCAACAACCAAAGCAAGCACGAAAATGTGAATCGATTTCATAACTCTCTCCGCAGTTTCCTAAAAAGGGTGAAAGGGATGGATCAGCAACACTTGGTGTCTTATTACATACGCGAAAAAACCGATCTGCCAACCTAATTTAGGATATGCTATATGTGGAATCACCACATTCCCCATCAATGTGCCGGGGGGGAAATTCCTTCGGGTGAGGTTGACCCCATGGCAAGCGCTGATGAGACTGTCCCCAT
>JARRRH010000180.1:0-8256 GCA_037380925.1 Deltaproteobacteria bacterium
CGGCGGACTCCACACAACAAACCCTGAAACTCATGCCCATTCCTTCCCCGGAAAGCGCTACCTCCAAGGCAGACCTTGTCACCGCCATCAGCAAGGTGGCCGAATCCACCGTTCCTGCTGTGGTGCTCATCGAGGTGAGCGAACGGAAGGAAGTCCCAAACCCCCTTCTGCCTTATGAGAACAATCCTTTCTTTCAAAAGTTTTTCGGTCTGCCCAAAAAAATGCCCAAGAAGTTCAAGGAAGAGCTCATGGGCTGGGGAGCGGCATGATCGTCAGTCCTGAGGGCCTCATCCTCTCCAACAACCACGTTGTGGGAGGGGCCACACAGATCAAAGTGCTTCTTTCCAGCGGGGAGGAGTATCCGGCCAAGCTCGTGGGTACGGATCCCCTGACGGACTTGGGGGTGATCAAGATTTCTGCAGGCAAACCGCTTCCCTGTGTGACCTTCGGCGATTCGGATCAGGCGGTGGTGGGCCAGTGGGTCGTGGCCATCGGTCAGCCCAGAGGCCTCGAGCAGAGCGTCACCCAGGGGATCATCAGTGCGAAGCACCGTACGGGCATTACCAACCCCAGCAGCTATCAGGATTTTCTTCAGACCGATGCAGCCATTAACCCCGGCAACAGCGGAGGTCCTCTGCTGACTCTGACATGACACGTCATTGGGGTCAATTCAGCGATTGCCACCCAGTCGGGGGGGTTTGAAGGCATCGGGTTTGCGATTCCCAGCAAGATGGCGGTTCATGTAGCCAACGCTTTAATCACCACAGGGAAGGTGGTGCGAGGATGGCTGGGGGTGAGCATCCAGGAGGTGAGCCCGGACAAGGCCCAGTCTTTGGGCCTCCCTTCCCCTGAAGGAGCCCTTGTGGCCGGGGTGATGAAGGGAAGTCCTGCGGACGAGGCGGGAATTGAGAAGGGGGATGTGATCCTCGAGTACGGAGGACAGAAGGTCAGCGACGCGGCTGCACTGAGGAACATGGTGGCCGGCACGAGCCCGGGAAAAGAGGAGAAGCTGGAGCTGTGGCGGCAGAAGAAATCAATGGACGTGATGGTGAAGATCGGGAACCTGGAAGAACTGGCCAAAAAACTGGCTGCTACCTTAAAGGATCGCCTGGGGGCCGAAGTGACACCCGTGACTGAAGAAGAGGCGAAACAATACGGTCTTCCCGCTCCTGAAGGAGTACAAATAGAGTCCGTTGAGCCGAATGGTCCCCTCGGCAAAGCAGGATTTGAGAAAGGGGACCTCATCCTGGCGATCAACAAGACCCCTGTTCCGAGCGTAGACGCCTTTGTCAGTATGATTAACAGCCTCCCCCATCACCAGAAAGTGCCTCTCCTGGCCTTGGATCACCGCACGGGAAATACAGGCTATGTCGAGGTGGAGGTCAATTAAAGAGTGCATTATTCTTTCTGCTCATCCTCTTTTCTCTTTTTGTCTCTGCAGTTTCATTGATGGAGACGGGCGATATCAGCTGTCCGTGTCAGGGGGTGAGCAGAAAGTCGATTCATAGGCATCACCTCTTTCGCACCAGCATCAAACCATCCCCGATGGGGATCATGCTCGGATCCACGCGGGCGTCCATTCGAATCTTTTCGTTGAGCGTCCGGATGGCATTTGTTTCCCTGTCTGAAATCTCCGGGTTCGCCACATTACCTCCCCAGAAGACGTTGTCAATGGCCATGAGGCCCCCGGGTCGAAGAAGTTCCAGGCACCGTTCGTAATAGCCGTCGTAGTTTTCCTTGTCCGCGTCAACAAAAGCAAAATCATAGGCGCCCCGCTCTTCCCGCCGCGCCAGAAGTCCGTCTAGGGTCTGGATCGCAGGCGCCAGATAGAGATCGATCTTTGAAGAGACCCCTGCTTCTTTCCAGTAGCGACGGGCAACTGAAGTCCACTCCTCGCTCATATCGCAGGCCATAAGTTTGCCTTGATTGGGCATGGCCATGGCCACGCAAAGGGAACTGTATCCCGTGTAGACACCGATCTCTACGGCTCGCTCCGCTGCCAAGATCTTGATCAGCAACGACATGAACTGTCCTTGCTCCGGTGAGATCTGCATCATGTGCATGGGATCCCGCAATGTCTCTTCCCTGAGTCTGCACAAAATATCAGACTCTCTGAGAGACGCCGCTTTCATGTAATCGTACAGATCTTCAAACAGAAATAGGGTTTTGCTCGACATTTATCACTCCATGTTTTCCAAAAGTAGATGGTTGCTCCCTTCACTAAGACTTGGGCTCGCCCTCGTCCGTTTCCAGACGAAGAAACCGGGCGTCCACGTCTTGGAGCAGATTTTCATAGACTCGTTGGCTCAACATCCCCTGGTGGAAGGCTTCCAGGATGTGCTTTCTTTCCGCGAGGAGCAACTGCCGTTTTGCGCGCTGTATCTCTTCTCTGCGAAGTTGCTCCCGATCGATTCGCAGGGAGTTGAGCTGCTCTTCATCGCGCTTCATCATGGTCTCATATTCCCGCTTTAGGTCGGACAGGACACTCTCGTCCTTCAAAGGGCCCCGTCCCAGTTTCTCTATGTCGGCCAGCGCGGCATCCGCCGCTCTTAACTTGCCTTTCAAGAACTCATAAGCCTCCCGCGCTTCCTGCCCGGTCACAATTCCGAGCCATTTGAGAAACTTGGAGACCGTCAGCCCATGGATCAGGATGGACATGATCACGACACCGAAAGTCATGGTAACCAGCAGATCACGATGAGGAAAGTCTAAAGGAAGACTGAGGGCCAGGACCATGGGCAGCGCGCCGCGAAGACCGCCCCATGTGACAATGACGCTCCAGGACCATGGAATTCTCTCCCGGGACCTTCTCAACAGGGTAGATACAGTGAAGATTACCAAAGCCCTTCCTACTGTGACAGCGAGGTAGGCTACCAGTATCATCTGCCACGAGGACGCTAGGTCCCGGATGTGAACTTCGAAACCAATGAGCAAAAAAACGATGGAGTTAAGGGCAAAGGCGACGTATTCCCAGAACGATTCGATGGCCAGTCGTGTGGAAGGCGACATGCCCACCCGTGCTCCATAGTTCCCGCAGGTCATTCCGGCGGTGACTGTGGCGATTACGCCCGAATACCCAAAGTGTTCGGCGGCCACAAAGGCGCCGTAAGCGGCGATGGTGGTAAGGGTGATCTCGATCATGGGTTCGTTGATCTGCTTGGTGACCTGAGAGACCACCACGCCGACCACCCCCCCGAACAACAGACCGAAGCCGACGATCTTGAAAAAATCCAGGGCCAGGCCGCTGACCGCTGTGTGTACTCCGGTTGCAACGGACAGGCTCAGTGTGAAAAAGACGATGCCGGTTCCGTCGTTGAGCAAGCTTTCGCCCTCAATGAGAATGCTCAGGCGCTTTGGCGCCCCAAGTTCCTTGAATATCGCCACTACGGCGATGGGGTCCGTAGCGGCGATCAGTGCCCCGAATACCAGCGCGTAACGCCAACTGAAGTTCTGCACGTAGTCCAGAGCATCGGCCACAGGGGTGAGAATCACGGTGGTGAGCGCTGTGGCCGCGACGACTCCCGGCACGGCCAGCGAGGCGATGGACAGCCTGTTCCGCCAGAACTGTTGGAAGTCGATGTGAAAGGCGGCTTCAAACAGCAGGCCGGGCAGGAATATGGTGTAGAGAAGATCTTTGGTCAGATGGGGTGGGCGAAAGGCGTGCACCAACCCCAGCAGCAGTCCCGCGAGGACCAGGGCCACGGTGTAAGGAATGTTCAGGCGCCGCACTGCAATGGCAACCGCAGTGGCGATCATGAAAAGCAGTATAAAGATCGTTTCGCTGGACATGAGGGTCGCACCTGATTTGCCTTTTCCAAGGTATATCTATTCAGGCTCCTTGTAAACAAGTTCGTTTCATTTTGCGGCTTCCTTCGGACGCTTCAAAAGGAAAGTCAAAGGAACGAGAGCGGCGGTGACCCACGCCAAGACCCAGAAAGCATCATTAAAGGCCAGCATGGTCGCCTGCCTGGTGACCTGCTCGTAGATCAATGCATAGACGGATTCCCGTGTCGCCCAGGGGAAACGGTTCTCGAGAAAGCGCGTGACAAATTCATGATACTGCTGGAATGCCGAG
Organism: Deltaproteobacteria bacterium; assembly: GCA_037380925.1. Classification (GTDB taxonomy): domain Bacteria; phylum Desulfobacterota; class DSM-4660; order Desulfatiglandales; family HGW-15; genus JARRRH01. The sequence goes on from JARRRH010000180.1 coordinate 4,076, forward strand.
TTGAAAGGGGTGAAAGTTTCCACCAGAAAATTCTGGTGCACCTGGGCCCTTCTTGCGAGCACGGTGGTGCCTATGGCGACACCGAAACTTCCGCCCAGATTCCGCAACAGGTTGAAGAGCCCGGAGGCGTTGCCCATTTTTTCATTCGGGACAGTGGCAAAGGTGGCTGCGGCAAGCGGCACGAAAAACAGGCCCATACCGAACCCCAGCACCACCCTGGGCCAAATGATGGCGTAGACATCGGCCTGGAGGTTGAAATTGGACATGAGCCACACCGCATAGGCTGCAACAGAAAGGCCCACGGCAAGAAGGTAGCGGGGATTCACTCCCTTTCGCATCAGAATGCCGGCGACCGGCATGACGACAAAGGCTGCAATGCCGCCGGGTCCCAAAACCAGGCCGGCCCAAAAGGCGGTGTAGCCCATCAGCTTCTGCACGTAGAGGGGCAGCAAAACCAGGCTCGCAAAAAGAGAGAGGAATCCCGCGAACATGATGGTACTTCCGGAGCTGAACCTCCTGTCAAGCAAAACCTTGAGGTCCACCACAGGGTTGGATGCGCGACGTTCAACCCAAACAAAAAGAGCCAGGGCCAGCAAGGAGGTAATGCTCAGGTAAAGGATAAAATCCGAATGAAACCAGTCTTCTCTCTGGCCCTTGTCGAGAACGATCTGGAGGCCTCCGAGGCCGATGCAAAGCAAGAAAAGTCCCCACCGATCGATTCGGAGGGCCTTTTTTATGTATGCGGGATCGTGGACAAAGGCGAAAACCAAGAAGGTGGCAATCAGGCCTGCCGGCAGATTGATGTAAAAAATCCACCTCCAGCTCTCCTTATCCGTGAGCCAGCCCCCTACCACGGGGCCGAGGATCGGTGCGAGCACGACTCCCATGCCGAAGAAGGCCATGGCCATGCCGTGCTCCTTCTTTGGAAAAGTCTCCAGAAGAATAGCCTGGGACAAAGGTTGAAGACCTCCACCTCCCATACCCTGAAAGATCCGGAAGAGGACCAGAACGCCCAGAGTAGGCGCCACTCCGCAGACCACGGAGCTTCCTGTGAAAAGCAGAAGGGATATCATGAGATATCTTCTTCTGCCCATGAGATTGGCGAGCCAGCCGCTGATAGGTATGATGATGGCATTGGAGACGAGATAGGAGGTAAGTACCCAGGTTACCTCATCCAGACCTGCATTAAGGCTCCCCTGGATGTGGGGAAGAGCCACGTTGACTACGCTGGTGTCCGTCACTGTGAGGGACAGTCCGACCCTCAGGGGGTAATCAGCTGGCAGAGGGCTGTCGAACACAACGGTCACCGGCACCCGCTGGACCACCTTGATCCAGTTCCCTGTCGCATTCTGAGGGGGAAGCACGGAAAAAGCGGCGCCGGTTCCGGGCCTGATGCCGGACACTCTTCCGGAGTAGGCGCGGCCGGGATAAATATCGGCTTTGATGGTTGCAGGCTGTCCCGGAAGCATGTGGGTCAATTGGGTTTCTTTGAAGTTCGCTTCTGCGTAAATATGCGCCAGAGGCACCACACTCATGAAAGGCACACCGGGCTGCACACGGTCTCCCACCTGAACGTTTCTCTGAGCGATCGATCCGCGAAAGGGTGCCTTAATGGTGCAGTAGGAAAGATTGAGCTTTGCCTGATCCAAGGAGGCACGAGCTTCATCTCTCTGCGCTTTCAAGGAGTCCAGGTTATGCACCTCCATTTGCACTTGTTTGCGCCCGCTTTGTGCGATTTCCAGACTGGCCCCGGCTTGATTCACCTGCTGTTTCGCAGCGAGCAACGAGGCTCTCAGTCCCTTAATCTGCGCCTCAACAGCGTTTAGATCCGCTTCCGCCACTTTGAAGTTTTTCATGGCATTGTCGTAGACTTGCTGAGAAACGGTGTTTTGATGGTAGAGTTCCTTGTACCTTTCATACTCACGCCGGGCATAAGTCAAGTCAGCCTCCAAGGCGGCCTGTTTTTTCCTCAGTTCCTGGATCTGATGGACCGCGGCCCGCTCTTCGTCTTTCGCTCTTTCAAGCACAGCCTGCGCGGAGCGCACCTGACTTTTCGTCTGGCTCTCAATGAGGGCCAAACGGACCTCCGATTGTTTTACATCCGCTTCTCTCCGGTTCAAAAGGGCCTGTGAGCTGTCCGCCGCCGTCTTATAGTCTTTTGGGTCGAGCCTTACCAGGACTTCGCTCTCTTCCACTGTGTCGTCATTATCCACACGGACTTCAACGACGGTGCCCCAAATCCTGGAGCTCATGCTTGCGCTGTGGGCTTTAACATAGGCATCGTCTGTACTTACTCGTCCATACATAAAAAACCACCAGTATGCACCCGCAAGAATTGCCGCCAGCACCGCCAAGAGGATAACCCACGGCCTCAGCCACTTCCGGATCGGATGGCGCGCAGGCTTTTTCTGCGAACCGTTGTTTTTGGTGTCGTTCTGCAGATTCGCCAATTTTCCACTTTCACGAAAAAGGCCAGGATGCCCCGACCTCTGGCCAGAGAGCTTCACTGGGAAATAGATGCAGAGTAAGGAGCTAGGGTGCGTGCCACCACCCTCCGCCCAGAGCCACAAAAAGAGCCGACGTGTCCTGAAGGCGCAGAACCAGGGCCTGGATATACAATATCTTCGCTTGCCGGTATAGCCGGTCAGCATTCAGGAGATCGAGGTAGCTGGCTATGCCGGCCTTGTAGTTTTCTTGCACCAGTCGGAGCGATTCCTCTGCGCTTTTCAGGGAGTAAGCCTGGGCCTCCAGGGTCAAAGCATCATATTCGAGGGCCCGAAGGGCGTCGGCTACCTGTGCGAAGGCGTTTAGTACGGTCTGGCGGTAAGTGGCGAGGGCTTCCTCGTGGGCCGCGACGGCCGCCTTTCTTTGAAACCACAGGCTTCCCCCTTGGAATATGGGGCCCGTGATGCTCCCCCCGTAATCCCAGTAATTGCTGACGCTCTTGAAAAGGTCGCTCGCATTGGTGGTGGCCTGGCCGTAGTCGGCGCTCAAGCTGATGGAGGGGAACATGGCGGCCGTAGCCACGCCGATCTGCGCGCTCGCCACGTGAAGCTGGGCCTCGGCGGCAAGGACGTCGGGCCGCTGTCGGACGAGGTCTGATGGCAGGCTGACCGGGAGATCCGACGGAAGGCTCAGGTCCGAGAGATCTATGGCAGGAGGCGACCACGCCGCCGGCATGCGGCCCACCAATGTGGCAAGAAGATGGCGGCTCTGGCTGAGAAGTTTGTGCAAGGGCGGGAGGGTCGCCTCGGTCGATGCGAGCTGGCTCTGCACATTCAGGACGTTGGACTCGGGGACCATGCCGGCCTGCGCCTGAATTTTGGTGATTCTGAGTTGCTCCCGTTCAAAGTCGATGATCTCTTCCGTCGCTTTGATCTGGGCACGGTACCCTGCCTGGGCTATGGCCGTGTTGATCACGTTGCCCAGCAATGTGATGTAAGTGGCCTTGGCCTCGTAGTCCTGATACTCCGCTTGGGCCCTCAGGCCCTCCACGGTGCGCCGCGTTCGACCGAAGACATCGAGGGTGTAGCTTACGGAAGCGCTGGCCGTGTAAAGGGTGAAAAGCACGCTCGGAAAGCTGCCGCCGAAGCGGGCTGAGGAAAATTTTTCGCGGGTGGTTGAAAAGGTGCCGTCCACCTGGGGGAAGAAGGGGCCATAGCCTGCATCCAGGAGCTCCCGGCTCTGGCGAAGCCTCGCCTGCGCCGCCCTGAGATTCTGGTTTTCGGCGACCGCAGTCTCAATGAGGCTGTTCAGCTCCGGGGAGCGGAAAAGCTGCCACCACTCGGCTCCGATCTCCGCGCCGTACTCAAAATGCTGGGCCTGCCCTTCGGCGGCAACAGTGGCGGACGGTTCCGGCCCCTCCGTATACCCTTGCACAGGAGGGGCTTCAGGACGTTCAAAGTCCGGGCCCAGGGCACACGCCGAAAAAAGAAAGAGGGCCGGCAGAAAGGCTGTCAGAACCCTGTTCATGGTGTCCCGCCGGATCTCCACACCTATCCCCCCTCCTTTTTCTTGGTCCTTCTTCTGGTCTTTTTCTCCTGCACCAGTTGGATCTTGGGCGGAATCGTCTTCAGTCCCAGACGATCGGCCAGGCGGGTGATCACAATGTAAAAAACCGGGGTGACCATGAGGGTGAAAACAGTGCTGAATACCAGGCCGCCCACCACGGCCCAGCCGAG
>JARRRH010000181.1:0-6802 GCA_037380925.1 Deltaproteobacteria bacterium
GCCACACCTGGGCCGCCGCCATGCTGGTGGACAACCAAAAGAACCTCCCCGCTCTCATGGTCAATCAGGCGTGCACCACCTCTACCACGTGCATCCACCTTTGCGCCGTGAATGTTGAAGCCGGAACTTATGAAACCGGGTATGCCCTCTTGTCTGACCGCTGCTCCAACGGCCCCCATACCATCTGGCCCAACCCCATGGGGCCGGGCGGTGAGGTGATATCGGAAAACTGGATGATGGATAATTTTAACAGTGATCCAAATGCGGGGCTTAAGATGGTTCAAACCGCAGAAAACGTGGCCAGGGAGATGGGGATTACAAAAGAGGAATGCGATGCCGCCACCCTGAGGAGGTATGAACAGTACCAGGATTCCCTTGCTGATGACAGAGCTTTTCAGAAAAGGTACATGTTTCCTGTTGAGGTGAGGCTCAGCAAAAAGAAAACGGCCATGATTGAAGCCGATGAGGGCATTACACCCACGACAGCCGAAGGATTGGCCAGACTTAAGCCTGTTGAACCGGGAGGTGTTATCAGCTTCGGCGCCCAAACCCACCCGGCTGACGGAAATTGCGGTTTTATCGTCACCACCCGGGAAAAAGCCAAAGCTCTCAGCAAGGATCCCGGTATTGAAATTCAGATCATCTCTTACGGATTCGCGAGGGTGAACCCCGGCTATATGGCCGCTGCTCCTGTCCCGGCTACCCAGATGGCCCTCGATGACGCCGGACTGAAGATCACGGACATGAAAGCCATAAAGACCCATAACCCTTTCATCGTGAACGACATCAATTTCGCAAAGAAGTTCAATATTGATGTCATGAACATGAACAACTACGGATGCTCCCTGGTGTACGGGCATCCCCAGGCTCCCACGGCAGGTAGACTTATTGCCGAGTTGCTCGAGGAACTCGCTCTCTTAGGCGGCGGTTATGGCCTCTGGACCGGATGCGCTGCCGGGGATACCGCTGCCGCGTTGATCTTCAAAGTGGGCTAACGTTTCGGCCGACCGAAGATCTCCCTGAATCCCCCTTCCCCGTTTTCAAGAGGCGGAGTAAGGGGGATTTCTCTTTCTGAAAAGGTCCTGGCCGCTCGAGGTGCGAAACACCGTGAATTCACAATCTCCCAGGAGGTATTGCATTCGTTGTGGGGCATGTTGCCTCAAATCGAGCCCCACACTCCAATGGGAAGACCTGCCTTTAATTCAGACAGGCCGCATTCAAAAGAAAACTCTTTTCACCATACGGCGAGGGGAACTCGTTCACGACATTATCGTGGGAGAGATCCGGCGGGCCCCGGAGGAGATGGTCAAGATCAGGGAGAGGGACTCGGGAGGCTGCATCTTTTATGATGCAGGGGGCAAGGCATGTACTATCTACGAGCACAGGCCCATTCAGTGTGCTGCCCTTAAATGCTGGGATACTGCGGAATTCATGGAGGTTTACCAAGGCCCAAAACTCCAAAGGAAAGATCTCCTGGAAGACGAAGTACTTCTGGGACTTATCGCCAAGCATGAAGAAAGATGTAGCTATGCGCGCCTTGAAGAGTATGTTGAGCAGATCGAAACACAGGGGGAAGGATCTATAGAAAAGATCCTCGATGCACTCAAGCTCGATTACTATGTGAGGCCATTTACCTCGGAAAGGCTCGGGCTCAGCCGCGATGAGATGGACAAAAGAGAAAATGGCTGTGCTGGGTATTGACATTGGCTCTGCCGCCTCGAAGGGTATCATCATGGAGGGCCGAAAGACTTTGGCCTCTTTTGAGTGCCCCTCCGGTGGCGACTTGAAACAGACGGCCGAGAGGATCCGGAAAGAACTTCTTGCCATGACGGCGCTCTCTGCGGAACAGATCGCCTGCACTGTAGCTACCGGATTCGGTTCTCAAATGGTCGCCTATGCAGACAAGGTCAAAACAGACCTGTCCTGTCATGGGAAGGGAACCATCTCCCTCTCCCCCTCGGTCAGAACAGCCGTTGATGTAGGGGATCTCTACAGCAAGGCCTTTCGAATAGACCCCCAGGGTAACGTGGTCAACTTTCTCCTGAGCGGGAAATGTGCGGGCGGCAGCGGTCGGATCCTTCAGGTCATCGCCAAAGTACTTCAGGTCAAAGTCCAGGATATAGGCGACCTTTCTCTTCAATCCAAAAAGCGGGTCGACTTCAGCACGGGCTGCGTGGTCTTTGCTGAGTCGGAAGCCGTCTCCAGGATCGCGGAAGGCGCGGCCAAAGAAGACCTCCTCGCCGGTATCCACAGGGCTCTTGCCGCCCAGATCCACACACTGGCAGAAAGAATAGGCATTGAAAAAGACCTCGCCTTAGTGGGCGGAGGCGCAAGGGACGCCGGTCTGGTGAAGGCCATGGAGGAAATCAGCGGTGATCGTGTCATCGTGCCACCGAACCCCCATATGACGGCTGCTCTCGGTGCAGCAATTATCGCGGCTGAAACGACATCACTCTAGCCTCTGCCCTAGCCCCTCCCACGGAGGCAGGGGAATCTCTTCTAGAAGCGTTCTTAGACTCCGGATCGGTAGAACCTGTCCGGGTCCTCCACCAGAGGTGGAGGGTTTAGTAACAACTAATGCTCTGCTAGTTAAATTATAGCTACAATGTGGTTAATTTCTTGATATCGCCCTCTGAATCGGTTAACGTTTTTTCGAGGGTATCAAATTTGATGCCTTCATAAAAAACCTGTTTCAAGCCGGAGAGAACGCCGCCTGCGGCCTGGAGGGAGGCGCAAAGAACACATATAGAATTAATTAGATATTTCTGCGGTCTCCGCGTGCTCAGCGGTGGATTCTTACTCGAAAAGGAGATGAGGTCAAATGAGCGATACGGAAAATGCGATGTCCAAGGTGGAAAAGTATTACGAGGAGTACGGGCTGAGGGCAAAGGAACTTTCGGCTCAAGGTCGAACGGTCATCGGTTACGTGTGTTCTTTTGTGCCTCTGGAGCTCATCACAGCGGCAGGCTGCGTTCCCTTCAGAATAAGGGGAGATATCCACGAGCCCATCACCAAAGGCGACACCCTGCTTGAAACCATTGTTTGTCCCTACTATAGAAGCTGTTTTGATCTTGCGGTAAAGGGGAAATACAGTTTTCTTTCAGGTACGGTGGTGCCGCACGGCTGCGACAGTATGGTCAGGAGTTACAGTGCGTGGAGCTATTCTTTGAACATGCCCTACGTTCACTTCGTGAACATCCCCTCTGTGGTATCATCCTCTTCCTTTGAATTCTTTAATGAAGAGCTGAAAACATTCAAAAAAAGCCTCGAGGAATTCACGGGCAAAGAGGTGACGGAGAACGATCTCTTACAGGCAATCCGGCTCCACAACACCCTGCGGGACAAGATAAAAATCCTTTATGGATTGAGAAAGCCGGACCCGCCGCTCATCTCCGGTACGGACCTGACCAAGGCGGTCACGGTTGCTTCCAGTTTGCCCGTTGATGAAGCGATCGCCCTTGTGCAAGACGTATTGGAGCAAATGGGCCAAAGAAAAGAATCCCCTCTTAAAAAGGGGGCGCGAATCCTCATCGACGGCGCCTGTATTGACAATGCCGAGCTCATTCAACTCATCGAGGAGTTGGGTGCCAGTGTGGTGGCGGACACCATCTGCAACGGTGCGCGGGATTCTTGGCCCCGGGTGCAACTGGATGGAGACCCCATAGAGGCTTTGTCCCACCGATACCTTGATGCGGTCAATTGCCCCAAGACTTACAGGGAAAACAAGGCAGGGACCTTTGCAGGCGACATCCAAGCCCGGTTCGGCGACATCGGCTTTATGGCGAAAGAATTCGCCGTAGACGGCGCGATCCTCTATGTGTACAAGTACTGCGACCCTTTCGGCTTTGAAGTCCCTGCAAGAAAGGCCTATTATGAGTCCATCGGCGTCCCTCTTCTTCATTTGGAGGATCTCTACTCAGGAGGAACCATAGGGCAACTCAGGACAAGAATCCAGGCATTTCTCGAAATGATCGAGTAGAGCGCAGCACTCGTGCCCAAAATAGCTTTGAAATGAGCTTTTTCGCTGCATAAATGTGTGTTTTTACACAATGGGTGATTTTACTTGCAATAGAGGTCCCTTTTTTTGCATCGCGAAGGCAGGGGCATGGGGGTCAGATCCCCATGCCCCTGCAACATCGCGAAACCGTTTTGGGACAGTAATGAGAGCGCAGCGACACAAGGAGGATTGAAACCATGGCTGAAGAGCAAAAGAAACCCCAAAAAAGGATGACCGCAACCAAAGCAGCTGCTTCTATCGGTCCCATGGTCAAGGAGTTTATCCACGGAACAAACCGGGCTAGAGCAGAGGGAAAGCAGAAGCTCGCTTACACGTTTATTGTGTGCCACCACGAAGAAATCCTGCGTGCCATGGACGTATTGCCCATTTGGACGGAGAACTTTGCGGGCATATGCGGCGTAAAAAGGGCCGCGGAACGGTATCTCCAGAGGGCGGAGTCATTGGGCTTTTCCCGCTCTTTGTGCACCTATGCCCTTTGCGGACTCGGCTTCGACCAGTGGCGGGAGGAATTGGGAGACATGCCTCCGGACTCTCCCTGGGGCGGGCAGGCCAGGCCTGATTTCATGATATCCAGCGGCCAAATCCTGTGTGACCCCAGAACCAAGTGGTATCAGGCGGCCCAGCAGTTTATGCCCGATGTTCCTATTTACAACATAGATCTCCCCCACCCCCTTTTCGACCCCAAAAGAGATCACCGGGAAGTTTGGGGCTATTACCACAAGTATATCGTGGAACAACTGCGCGGCCTCGTCTCTTTTGTGGAAGAGCAAACCGGTAAAAAGATGGACTACGATCGGCTTCGTGAGCTGACCGACCTGAGCGATCGAACCTGGAATCTCGTCCATGAAACCTACGAGCTTCGAAGAGCGGTCCCGTGCCCCATGGGAACCGGGGATGCCATGAACACCATGGTGCCTCTGTGCTTCATGATGGCGACCCAGGAAGCTTACGATTTTTACGCCAACCTGAAGCAAGAGCTGGAAGAGAAAATCGCTAACGGGGAAGGGGAAGTGGAGGATGAGAAGTACAGGCTCCTTTGGGGGGGAGGCCTGCCTGCATGGTATGCGCTAAACGACTTCAACTACCTCAATAGCAAGGGAGCTTCTTTTCCGGCTGAGACAACCTACCGCATGGTCGTTCCTGTTTACGACATGGACATTCCAGAGACCGACGATCCCATCGAGCACATCGCCTGGAAGTGGCTTGGATACTGGACCCACTGGTACGACAAGGCACGGATACGGCCCGGCTCGGAACCTGATGTGGAACGCCTCATCGAATATATTGAAAATTACAAAATTGACGGCGTGGTGATGCATCTCGCTTTCTCTTGTCGCACGTGGCATGTGGGTCTCATCTGGCAACTCCATCAACTGGCAAAGATTTACAAACCCATTCCGGTCCTCATGCTGGGCACAGCCGGCAGGGAAGACAGGGCTCGAAGGGAGCTGCCTTCTCTAATTTTGGAAAGCGACATCATCGACATCACCTCCTATTCAGAGGTGGACACGAGAAACAAGATCGATGCGTTTATAGAAACCCTGGAGTCCGTCCGACAAAGCAGGGCGAATTAACAGTGGTGCACAAGGCAGAGATGAGGAATTACTTTGCAGGCATTGATATCGGATCCACTATGACCAAGGCGGTCATCTTGGATGCCGGGATCCTTGCGTCCGTCATTGGACCCACCGGCCCCGAACATCGACGATTGGCCAACCGGGTCATGGAGGAAGCACTGGAGCGCGCGGACCTCCCCTTTGACGCCATCACCTATATCGTTTCCACCGGTTACGGCCGGATCAGCGTTCCCTTTGCGGACAAGCAGGTGACGGAGATCACCTGTCATGCCCGCGGGATTGTCAGCCTCTTCCCCAAAGCCAGAACCATCATAGACATTGGCGGGCAAGACAGCAAGGCCATCACCATCAATGAAAAGGGGCGGCCCACCAATTTCATCATGAACGACAAGTGTGCCGCCGGTAGCGGCCGATTTGTAGAGGTGATCGCCGACAGCCTCGGCCTGCGGCTGGAAGACATGGGTGAGATCTCCCTGAAAAGCACAACCCCCGCTAAAATTAGCAATATTTGCACCATTTGGGCCCAGCAAGAGGTGGCGGCCCGCTTAGCCGAGGGCGTCCCTGTCCAGGATCTGGTTGCCGGGGTGCACGATTCCCTGGCCGACATGGTGGCGCGAATGGTCAAGCGGCTCAAAGTGGAAAAGGACGTAATTCTCACCGGAGGGGGCGGAAAGAACAAAGGACTTATCCACGCCCTTTCCAAGCACCTGGGCTGCGAGATCCTGGTACCCGAGGAACCCTTGATCACCGGTGCTCTGGGGGCGGCTCTTTTGGGAAAAGATCTCGCAGAGAAAGCCCTGGCAAGCAACCAGCCGCTGGAAACCAAGGACCGCATCCTGGAACAAGTGGCCATCCTCTAAAAGGAACGATGGAATATGAGTAAATGAAAAGGAGGGCCTTCCGGCCCTCCTTTCGCTGTGTTCTCTGTCCTTGTTCTAAGCCTAGAAAAGCCCGGTCACCTTGCCCGTCTTGGTGTTCACGTCCACCCGTCTGAAGGCGGGATTGGAGCTCGTTCCGGGCATGAGGCTGATCGTACCAGCGCAAGGGCAAAGGAATTTGGCGCCCGAGTAAATCAACACGTCCCGGATCGGGAGCGTCCACCCCTTGGGAACTCCCTTCAACGCCGGGTCGTGACTGAGACTCAGGTGGGTTTTCACCATCATTGTGGCAAAGTCGCTGTACTTGGGGTCCCCCTCGAGCATTTTGG
>JARRRH010000182.1:0-6893 GCA_037380925.1 Deltaproteobacteria bacterium
CGAAAGACTTGGGCATTGAAACCTCCACGGTAGAAACGCCGGTTCACCTTCACTTCATGGGCGGCTCTACGAAAAAAGATGGCCCTTCCGCCGGGGGCGCCATCGCCCTCGCTCTCGCTTCCGCCTTATCAGGTCGGCCGATTCGAAGGGACGTGGCCATGACCGGGGAAGTCGACACCCAGGGTCGCATTACGGCCATCGGCGGATTGCATGTGAAATTGGAAACAGCTTTTGATGCCGGCTGCAAGACCCTCATAATTCCAAAGGAAAACCTGGTGGGCAAGGAGGGAATTGAGAGATTGCCCGACTCCCTGAAGCGGGAACTTCAGATCCTGACCTACGAAGAGTGGACGCAGGATCATTCCCCTTTCGACTACAAGCGTCATGTGCTCCAGGTTGTTGCCGTGGATCATATCGTCCAGGCCGCAAAAGTCGCTTTCATTTACGAAGAAGAACTGGACGCCCTGGAAGGTATCTTTCCTTCCCATGCCCGCTCGATATGTGAGGACATTCTGAAGACTCGGAAGGAAAATCGGCCTTGCTGTCAATTCATATATGTGAAAGACGCAAAAGAGCTTGAAACAGAAGGATCGGATTCGATTTTCCGGCAAAATGGTAAAACCCATTTTGTCCTGGCTCCGGAGCTGGGGGAGGACGCTGTGAAAGAAATTTCCGACCTCACAGCCCCTGGCCGGTTGCACCTTTTGGACCCGGCCGAAGGAAATCTCACCGAGGTCATACAGACCGTGCAAAGCGACCTGGGAGAGTTGCCTTGCATTTCGGTAGTCGCCCCTTTTTTCTTTCTGAAACGGGACGGCATCCGCTTAGAAGACATCCCGGGCGGGGTGGATCTGGAACGGTCGAAACTCTTTGCAAACAACTACACGCTTCAAGGCATTAAAATCAAGCCTTGCAAAGCGGTGCTCAATCGCGTTTACTGCCGCCTGGCCTCTCTGGAACCGTCTACTGTGGAAGCCTGTCCGTTCTTGGGCAAAGAGGACGGGATCTTCGCCGTTGATCTCGCCTTTATCCCGGAAAAATACCGCCTCGATGTGGAGCAGGCAGAGGATCTCCTCATTCGGTGCTTGAAACAGTGGCTCGGTGTTGTGGAAAGCGTGATCTCGTAGGTTTAATTCCTTGGCCCACGTCCTAGCAGGGCTCCACCAGCAGAGGTGGAGGGTTTAGTAACAACTAGATTTTACGAAGCACAGAGATAAGCCTGCGAGCGTTTTGGGTTGCTTCAATCAACCCACCCGGAAGAAACAAGACCACCAGGATAAACAGTATGCCAAACACAATTACGCTTGCTTCGCCCAGTGTAATAGCAAAGATTTCCCGAAGAGCCACATACGCAATGGCGCCGATGACAGGGCCCATTATTGTCCCTGTTCCACCGATAAATGCGATTAACAAGGGCTCGAAGGCCCAAATCAGGTCAAAGGGAGTAAAATAATAGTAGCTTGCCTGGTAAAAAGCATAGACTCCTCCGGCGAGACCTGCAAGGGTTGCGCTAACAACCAGAGCAATCATCTTATACTTAAGGGTATTTATTCCCAGCGACCCCGCCGCTTCTTCATCTTCCCTGATCGCGACCATGCCCAACCCCAGTCTCGAGTTGACAACAAGATAAGTCGTGGCAACCGTCACTAACATGAGAACTAGGGAAAGATAATATCGTGGCTTAAGGCTGTAAGCGGCAAGGTATTGGCCGGGTAAAAAGCTAACACCGGGCAGGATATTACCAACAGTAACCCTTGCGATTACTGCCAAAGCCAATGTCCCAATTGCGAAATAGGCTCCTTTCAGCCTGAGGCCGGGCATTCCTAAAATGATAGCCAAAACTGAAGCCGAGGCACCTCCCGTCAGCAGTGCAAGATAAAACGGAGCACCACGTATCCACAGCAGCCTCATAAACAAGGCCCCCAACCCATAGAAAGCTGATTGGCCAATGTTTACCTGGCCCGCATAACCACCCACGATATTCCAACTTTCGGTAATACTGATATACAGAAAACCCAAGAGGAGAAAATTCATTATATAATCTGTCCTGACAAGCATGGGCAATGCCAGCAGAAAGACAACTACGGCGCCGGTCAAGATCCAGATATTTTTGTTTGTGCTCACAGATAACTGCCGTTCACCGAGTGAAGAGCCCCCTGGGCTTGAGCATTAATACAAGAACAAAAATCACAAGACCTACGACTTCCTGATAGGATGCTCCTACGAAAAAAACGCTTATAGACTCCACAACTCCTAAAAGCAAGCCGGCGAAAAAAACCCCGGCTATACGGCCCATTCCCGCCAAAACAACCACAATGAGGGCTTTTATGCTCCAGGCTTCTCCTATCATCGGGGTCACAGCATAGCTTAAACAAAACAAAGCTCCCGCCAATCCCGCCATAGCAGAACTGATGGCAAAGGACACCAAATAAGTCCTGCGCACCCTTACCCCCATTAGCGCAGCTGCCTCCCAGTCCTGCGCCGCAGCCCTTATCGCTTTCCCAAAATAGGTTCTTGTCAACACAACATGGAGAGCAAAAATAGCTATTGTTGCAAGGGCTAAGCCTATTACCCTAACGTAGGGCAACCGCACTTCAAGAATCTCATAAACCATGCCGGAGTAAGACGTTGTTATAGTTCTTTCGTCAGCCGTCCAGAGCAAAATGGCCAAATTGTCCAACACCAGCATTAGCCCGAAGCTGATAAGAAGGGAATTCTTGAGCCTGGTCTCACTGTGAAACTTAGCCAATGGAGAAAACACAGCCAAGTATAGAAGCAAACCGATTATGAAAAGCGAAAGCATAACGATCGGGATTGACACAAAGGGATCTACACCGTATAGACTGAAAACGAAGTAACTGGCGTATGCCCCGATCATTAAAAGGGTTCCGTGCGCAACATTAAGATAATTCATCACGCCGAAGACGAGAGAAAGCCCTACGGCGATTAATCCATAGAGCGCACCGATGAGAATGCCGTAAACCAGACTCTGAACCATGGCCTCGAAAGGCATCGTCTCAGGAATCCCCTTCCATAGATGCAAAGCCCAAGTAGGCCTCTTTGACGTGCTGACTGCTTAAGAGTACGCTAGCTTTTCCCTTTCCAGAAACGCGCCCTGTTTCGATAATGTAACCTCTTTGTGCCGTTTCCAAAGCTATTCGCACGTTTTGTTCCACGACAAACACGGTAATGTGCTCCGAGCGATTCACATGTGCGACAATTCTGAAAATGTTCGCTACTACAAGTGGTGCTATTCCCAGGGAAACTTCATCAAGCAATAACAGCCTGGGCTTGGACATCAAAGCCCTTCCGATGGCCAACATCTGGCGTTCGCCTCCGCTCAAGGTACCCGCGATCTGATGTCTCCTGCTCTTAAGCACGGGAAAGATTTCGTTGACCCATTCAAGAGTCGTATTCTTGGCCTTTCTTGCTTCGCCTTTGAAAGCTCCCATCTCCAGATTTTCCAATACGCTCATCTCCGGAAACAAGCGCCCGCCTTCGGGAACCATGCAGACACCCTGTTCCACAATCCTGTAAACTGGCTCTCTATCCAGTGCGGTGCCTTCGAACACGACACTGCCCGAGGCGGGCCTCAGCAAACCCGAGACGGTTTTTAGCAAGGTACTCTTTCCGGCTCCGTTAGACCCAATTAACGCAACAATTTCTCCTTCCTGTACGTTTAGAGACACCTCCCAGAGGACTTGAAAGTCGCCATAGAACACATCTATCGCCTCAACTTCAAGCATGCGATGTCTCCCCCAAGTAGGCTTTGATGACTTGCTTGTTGTTGACAATTTCTTTGGGCGTTCCCTCAGCGATCTTCACTCCAACATTCAGGACCAGAATTTTATCCGACAAACCCATGATGGCCCTCATCACATGCTCCACAACAATCACAGTAAGACCGGCATCCCTTATGTCACCGATCAATTTCATGGCTTGATCTGTCTCTATAGGATTCAAACCGCCCATTATTTCATCAAGTAGGATCAGTTCGGGTTTGGTTGCCAGCGCCCTTGCGAGCTCAAGCCTCTTGCGTTCGGCCAAGGTAAGGTTACGAGCAGCGATGCCTGCCTTGTCTCGCAAGCCAACAAATTCGAGTATCTCGTTGGCCTCAATTTCTGCCTGCCTCATGTTGTGTGCCGGCTGTCTGCCGTGGGTTCTGCCCACCATCACGTTCTTGACGGCACTCATATGGGCAAAGGGTTTCCCCAGTTGAAAAGTCCTGGCAATACCGCTTTTGCTTACCGCATGGTTTGGGGCATAAGTTATTTCCTTGTCCTTGAAGATGACTTTGCCCTTGTCGGGCTTGAAAAACCCGGTGATCAGATTGAACACGGTTGTTTTTCCCGAACCATTGGGCCCTATGAGCCCCAAGATTTGCCCCTTGTCAACGGAGAAAGTAAGATCGTTTACGGCTGCCAAGCCACCAAATGATTTGGACAATTTTTTGACACTGAGGATCGGCATAGCCATCTCGCCACTCTCTCCAATCTTTAGCCCATGCCCCTGTGTCCGGCTGAGATTAGCCGCCCTAGACAATAGACCTCATTCGCCCGTTTCCATACCTCAAGCGTCTGTCTGAGTCCATAAAAGGGCATCTCTTGAGGCTCTTCGAACCCGGAAGTTTCTCTCCGCTGCGATTACCCGGCTAGCGATCTTGCCACTTCGGCATGGGATAGACAAATTCAGCGGTCTTGAATTCCTCATGGTACACCACTTCCGATATGCCCTTTTGCCATTGCATAATGGCGGGAGGACACACCATCACCCCATCCTCCCTGACCATTCTAATCGGTCCTTGAACAGTCATAAGATCCTTGGTGGAAGCCAGTGCATTCCGGATGTCGGTCCTATCCAAGGCGCCAGCCCTTTTAACAGCATCAGCGATTATCTCAACAATGGCGTATCCATATCCTACCGAACAGCCGGGCAATCTGCCGGTCTTGCTCTTGATTGCTGAAACAAGAGATTCACACCCTGGATAACGGAAATTATGGTCCCAGTTTGTGACATAGCAGGCATAATCGCCGTCTTTGCCGAGGTTTTTTGACCAGGCGACGGTTCCCGCGCCCCTCCAAAAGAATATCGCTTTGGGATTGTAATCGAGCTCTTTCATCTGTTTCGCAATCCCGATGGCGGCTGGAGGAGTAGGTACTCCCAGAACAACCTCCGCGCCTGCTGATTTTGCTGCCAGGATAAGGGATGAGTAGTCTTTCGTGCGCCCGTATTCCTCGTGGGTTACGATCTGGAAACCGTGTTTTTTTGCCGAACGTGGTGCAAAAATGCCAAGAAATCAGTGAAACGCCCTCATCCGTTTTGACGAAGGGAGAAAACAGATACTTGTAGCCCTGCTGGTGAGGTGTCAGGCCGGAGAATGCTGATGCCACGATTGGGCATCTGTTCTTTTCTGCGATACCGGCCGCAGCGGCATTGAGGGTGCTGGCATAGGTGCCCACATAAGCAAGCACTTTGTCCATGGCATAGAGCTTTTCAAGGCGGCTAACCGTCTTGGTCGGATCCGACTCATCGTCGATTAGTATGAGTTCTATGGGTAATTTCTTGCCCAGACTTTTGACAAATATACCTCCCGCGGCGTTTATGTCCTTCTCGGCTTGTTCATACCCAAGCTTTAACTCCTTCCCACCGGCGGCAAATCTACCCGTGAGCGGAACCGCTCCTCCTATTTTAATAGTATCTGCCGCCAATGCCTTCTTTATCCCTGGACCTGAAAAAAATGAAAAAACTATCAATGCAATAATTAATCCGAAACAAGTCACACTTCCAAGCCTAGACACCTTTTGTTTTTCCATGTCTCCCTCCCTAAAAGATTGAAAAATTTCACTTTTGCCCGATGACCCTCCCTATGCCGGATGGCATCTCTCATCCCCTTTTGTAAAGTCCTACTGAATTTCCCTTTGTCCAAAACAGAGACTTAAAAGGACGCATGGTGGTTTTCCATCACACACCAGTAGTAAAAAGAGGACATGCCTTATACACCTACAAATTGATCCTCTTCTCCCGGATTGAAGCGGTTCTTTTCACCAGAGGTGGCAGCAACCCATATTGTCCCCGCCTCTATTAGTGAACACCCTTCCCCGCTTCTCCAGAAAAGAGTCAAAATCCTCCAACGATGACCTCTTCAGAAGACATTGAAATAACGGACCCGCCGTTTTCACGTCGCCCAGCATTTCGAAACCCACCAGGGCGCCATTGGCAAAATGATATGATGCCATGAAATCCGAAGTCCGTTGCTGGATAGTTTCCTCTTCCTGCCCGCTCCTACCCTTACCGGCAATCTTTCCCATAGATACGGCTTTTACGCCGAAGAGGTCCAGCGTCGTCAGATTGATCGATCCAGGGTAACGCCTTTGGATGCCAATGCAGTTCAGACCTGCAATCCTTCCCTGTGTGACAGCATTAGGCCAAAGCATCGACGACACCTGCGCACCGCTCACCATGTCTGTGGATTCAACGCAATCACCACATGCCCACACATCTGGAATGCTCGTACTCATGGTGCTGTCTGTGATAATCCCACCGAACTCTCCGGTTCTTATTCCCCCCGCCACTGCCAGATTTACGTTGGGCTTCACACCTACGGTGAATGCCACTGCATCACACGGAACAGCTCTCTTGTCTGTTAGTGCCGTGAGCCCGCGAGTAGAACTTTTGATCTCGGTCAACTTCTCGCCCGTAAGCGCGCGTATTCCCTTGGTGTTCAGATTTTTCTCAATTACAGCGCCGAATCCGGCTGTGAAGACACGAGGCAGCTAAGCGGTATCATACTCCATAACGTATACATCGAGCCCTCGCTTTCTAGCTTCCGCTGCCAGCTCGATACCAATTACCCCGCCTCCTACGATGAGAAGCCGGTCAAGGTGTTGAAAATT
>JARRRH010000183.1:0-2334 GCA_037380925.1 Deltaproteobacteria bacterium
TAAATGAAAGGCGGAGCTGAGCTCCGCCTTTTCTCCGATGGCACTGTGTTTTCAGTCCGGAACAGAGCTTCGCAGTCCGGCCGCTTCTTACGGTCTAAGACTCTCTCTCGTGGCATCCATAACATTTTCTGTACGGCCCGTGGGTCTTCCCCTCCTTGGCCCTTTCCTCGTGGCAGCCCTTGCAATTGACATGATAGGCCTTTTGAAGATTCATTACACCTTCCACGTTCATGGAGGGCATATGGCACTCGCTGCATTTCACTGTCCCTGTCCACGGGGCCCACACGTTTTTCCCGTCCTCGTATTCATGGTGGCAGTCCCAGCAAGAGACCTCGTAGTACCGGGCGTGCTTGAGATGGGTAAATATGACCGGACCCTTGCGGTTCGTTTCATAGCCCTCGTTGTTGATGACAATGACATTCAAGTCCGACGGGTTAGATGCCTTTTCCTGCCCATACCCGGACACCACGATGCCGCCCGACAAGGCCAGTCCAGCCGCTAAGATAAGCGCAAAGAGTCGCCCATGTTTTCCTTTCCCGCGCATTTTCGCCTCCTTACTACCTTAACTGAAATTCCACTTCCAGGCTTTTCGGCAAGAGGTGTACAACAAAGCCGTCTGGCGGTCAAGTATATTCGCCCGGGTAGTGTGTGAATGGGGCATGGTCGGATTTTCCTATTCCTTCAAACTTTTTTCGAGCTTCAGGTAATCCTCCTGCGTATCAATGTCCATATCCTCGATATCCCATGGAGGCTCCACCAAGCAAACCCGTTCGGAGTACGTGGCGAAGAGATGCCTTGCACCGATGTCCCCCTTGAGTTCACGGACATGGGGATAAAAAGGACGGCTGATAATAACCGGGTGGGTTCGTCTTTGACCCGCCTTCACAGCTGCAAGGGGGAGCGGGGATTCGAAAAACGCTTCCAGAAGACAATTGACCAGTTTGGAAGTGATGTGGGGCATGTCCGCCAGGATGATCATGACCTGGTCATAGTGCTCTTCCACCGCCGAGAGGCCGGCGATGATGGACGAGCTGATGCCCTCCCTAAAGCGTTCATTTTCGATGATTTGAAGTTTAGGATGGTGGCGATCGGTTTGAAGGCGGCTCAGAATCTCTTGGGACTTGAAGCCCAGAACCAAAACAACATGATCCAGTTTTGAACAGAGCGCTTGGACAAGGGCCCGATCCAGCAGGGTCTTCCCTGCTACTGGAAGCAGCTGCTTAGGTTTTCCCATCCTGGTGGAGGCCCCGGCGGCGAGGAGGAGGCCGGCAATTCTTTTCACGCCCCCCGCTCCTTAAGGCCGCTTTCGAGGCCGGCATCGAAGATCCTGAGATTCTTATCTCGAAACAGGTCCGGGCTGATCTTCTCTATGGTCACCCTCAAGTCTTCCCGGCTTACCGGTCCTTCCCCGAAAGCTGAAAAGAAGCCCAGCAGGGCCAGGTTTGAGGACATGGGAGCCTCCAGTTCCTGGGCCATTCGCCCTGCCGGGAAGGCTCGGTGCACGATGTCTTTCTTTTCCAGATACGGCCTCACCTCTTCTCTCGGAAAGCGGTGGGAGTCGGCGTTCACATACAATCTACCTTCCCGGGCAAGAAACGGTAGGTTTCGATAACCCTCGTTTTCCTCCAAGGCAAAGAGGAAATGGGCCGAGTAAGTCCTGACCAGAGAACCTAACCCTTCTCCGAGACGCAAATGGGAGACCACGGACCCGCCCCGTTGTGCCATGCCGTGTGTTTCCGCACCCATGACATCAAAACCTTTATCCAGGGCAGCCTGAGAAAATACCCTTGTCATAAAGAGGATCCCCTGACCACCCAGTCCGCAAAAAACCACATTGATCGTAGCCATACTCAGTCTCGCTTCCCTAGCTCCTTGCAAGAACATCGGCTTTTAGTGTCGTTCAAAAGTGCCGGCATGGAATCCCCTCGTTAACAATGCCCCTTGTCTCCGGCGAGGGCACCCCCCTCACCTTCCCCTCTCCTCCAGCCTGGGGAGGGGGCTGAGTCGCAAGGTATTTAGTGCATTCGTATTAGTCTTGCTCTACAATAGCCCCTTTGGGGCAGATCTGAATGCACACGCCGCAGTTGCTGCAGATCATTCTGTTGATATTGGTCCGCCCCAGTTCCTGATCGTGATAGAGGGCCGGACACTCGAAGCGCTCGATGCAGAAATTGCACTCCACGCAGTCATCCGTCACCATGACGACCTTTTTCTCAGGAATCGCCTCCTCTCTGTATGCGATGAGACAAGGATGACGGGCAATGATGACCGCAAGGCCTCCTTCGGGCTCGTTTATATAGTCCGTCGCCTTTTTGAGCGCCTGGACTGTTTCTT
>JARRRH010000183.1:2384-12457 GCA_037380925.1 Deltaproteobacteria bacterium
CACCACCTCGATATAGTCAACCCCACAACCGGCGATCAGCCTTTCCAGAGAAATTGCTTTTCCCTCGCTTCCGTCCGCTCGTATTCCCAGCGCGGGTGTGGGCTGCATGCCGGTCATGGCCGTGGTGAGATTGTCGAGAACTACAAGGATAAACCTCGCCCCATTGTAAACGGCGTTCAACAGGCCGGCTGTTCCCGAATGGAAAAATGTTGAATCGCCGATGGTGGCGACAATAGGCTGTTCCACCTTGTCCTGTTCAAAGGCATGATAGAATCCGGAAGCCATGGTGATTGCTGCGCCCATGTCCAGGCAGGTGTCCACGACGCCCAGATTGAGACCGAGCGTGTAACAGCCGATATCCGACGTAAATATGGCCTTCGGCCTGGTTTTCCTTATGGCGAAGAAGGCCGCCCTGTGCGGGCATCCGGGGCAAAGGGTCGGCCTCCTCACAGGGAGTTCCAATCTCCTGACAAGTTCGCTGACTTCCAGATCGTCGTCTTCCTGAAGCGGTTTCAGGTTGAGTTCTTTGAGAACCCCATTCAGGATCTTATGGATGACCTGGGGGACGAGCTCTCCTTCAGACGGGACATGGCCTGAGAGGCGTCCCATGACTTTGTCCTTGTCTCTGAGAAGATACTCCATGAGCGTGTCCGTCTCTTCCAAAACCAACACCCTTTCACATGCGGACAAAAGCTGAGCCGCCAGCTCCTCGGGAAAGGGGAAAGGCGCGCCGATGCTCAGAAGCGGAATGTGCTCGGTGCGGCCTTCTTCACCCAGCATGTCTCTGATCACGGCGGAGGGCACACCCCCTGCGATGATCCCTAGAGGATACGTTTCACCCGGCCGCAGATTATGAAAATTGTACCGGGACAGGTGCTCGAATCGCTTGCCGATCTCTTCCAGTTTCTTGTTGAGTTCTCCGTGCAGGATGAGACGAAACCGGGGCGTTGCTGCCCATCGGAGGGGGTCTTTTTCAAAAGTGCTCTTTTTCTCGTTGTCTTTGAGGCTGTTAAAACGGATGCTCTGTCGCGCGTGGCAGACCCGGATAGCCGGCCTGAGGATCACAGGAATTCGAAATTCTTCGGACAGGTCCATGGCCGCACCCACCATTTCTCTGGCCTCTTGAGGATTGGCCGGGTCCAAGACAGGGACCTTGGCCAGGCGGGCCATAAATCGCGTGTCCTGCTCTGTCTGAGAGGAATGGGGACCGGGGTCGTCACACGCAATGATGACCAGCCCGCCGATGGTGCCCATGTAGGCGGCACTCATGAGGGAGTCAGCAGCCACGTTAAGTCCCACCTGCTTCATACAACAGGCGGCTCTCTTTCCGGTAATCGCCGCCGCAAAGGCATTGTCCAAGGCCACCTTTTCATTGGTCGACCATTCCACGTAGGTGTTAAGACCCTCGCTTTTGACGAAACGGACCACCTCCGGTAAAATCTCGGAACTTGGTGTTCCCGGATAGGAGGTGACCACCTGACATCCGGCTTCCAGCAGTCCCAAAGCGATAGCCCCGTTGCCTAAAAGAATTTCCTGTCTCATGGCATCAGCTCTCTTCGTCCTTCTTGGCCTCTTCGATCAACTCCACCAGGGTAAGCATTTTAGGTTTCGGCACGCTTTCGAATGCCCGCTTCCACTCGTCTGGTTCAAGCTCCTTCCTCAGGAAATCATCTACCAAAAAATGGCTGAACCAGCAATCCAGAATTTTAAAACAAGGCAGCCCCTTGTTCTCATACCGGCAGTACGAGAAGGTGATCTGGTGGCCCAGTCTGGGACAGCGAATTTTATAGTCTTCCCCCGGGGGCGTGCTCTCTCTTTTCATGAATGGCTCCTCCGCAAAGAAGGCCGGAGGTCGAGAATTTCGGCCTCCGGCCCAATAGAGGGTGTGCCCTTTTTTAGAGCTTCGGCACGGTGTATTGCTTGGGTTTCGGAAGCGAAGCAATCTCTTCCAGCGCCCTGTGGATTTCATCTTCAGGGAGCGCATAATCCGACAGCTGCCCCCTCATGTAAGCCTCATAGGCGGCCATGTCGACGAGGCCGTGACCGCTCCAATTGAAGAGGATGACCTTTTCTTTCCCCTCCTCCTTGGCTTTGATGGCCTCCCGAATCACCATGGCGACCGCATGGTTGGTCTCCGGGGCCGAGATAAAGCCTTCCGTCCTGGCAAAGGTGATTCCGGCCTTGAAAGTCTCCATCTGCGGCACCGCCTCGGGTCTGATCAGACCGTCCAGAATGAGCTGGCTTACAGTGGGGGCCATGCCGTGATACCTCAAGCCGCCGGCATGGATCGGGGCCGGAATAAATCCGTGGCCAAGGGTATACATGGGAAGAAGGGGGGTCATCTGTACGGTGTCTCCAAAGTCATAAGCAAAGGGTCCCCTGGTCATGGTTGGGCAGGAGTCGGGTTCAACGGCAATGACGTCCATGTCTTTGCCGTTGATCTTGTCCCTGACAAAGGGGAACACATGACCCGCGAAGTTGCTGCCGCCGCCGGCACATCCAATGAGCACATCCGGGTAATCCCCCACGATGGCCATCTGTTTCTGGCACTCCAAACCATTGATGGTTTGATGGAGCATCACATGGTTCAGCACACTCCCGAGGGAGTACTTGGAATTTTCATCCGCAACCGCAGCTTCGACGGCTTCGCTAATGGCAATACCCAAACTGCCGGGGGAGTCCGGGTTTTGCTGGCCACACAATTGGCGCCCCAGGTTTCCATCATGACGCGTCGATAGGGCTTTTGGTTGAAACTGATCCTCACCATGTAGACCTTGCACTCCAGCCCGAAGAGGGCGCAGCACATGGCTAAGGCGCTGCCCCACTGTCCGGCTCCTGTCTCGGTCGTGATTTTCTTGGTGCCCGCGACCTTGTTGTAGTAAGCCTGGGCCAGCGCTGTGTTGGGCTTGTGACTGCCCGCAGGGCTCACCCCTTCGTTTTTGAAGTAAATCTTGGCGGGTGTGTCAAGGTACTTCTCCAAGCTGTAAGCCCTGTAAAGCGGTGTCGGGCGCCACAGGAGATACTTTTCCAGTACCTCTTCCGGAATGTCTATATACCTTTCCTGGCTCACTTCCTGTTCTATTAGGTTCATGGGAAAGATGGGCGCCAGGTCATCCGGGCCGACGGGCTGTCCCGTCCCCGGGTGAAGGGGGGGTTCCATGGGAGTGGGCATATCCGCGAGGATATTGTACCATTGCCGTGGTAATTCCGACTCGGGTAGAAATATTTTCTTTACCTCCATAGGTCCTCCTTTTCTGCTTCGCGGTTGGTAAATGAGCCCGCAAATCGTGCGGGCCGGCCTGAGACCCCTAAGCCACGCAAAACAACCCCTTTTCCCGAGAAGGCACCTGAAGCTTCGTTTCGAGGGAATACCCGTTCCCGGAGAAGGGAATTAGGCCCTTTGAAAACAGGAAAACCGTTGAATCGTTTTAGTGTCTGGAGGAAATGGCAGTATTTAGGGTGAAGAATTGCCAAAAGATCGAACTATTAAAGGGCTCTATACTTCATCGGGTTCTTGAGTGTCAAGAAATTTCTCGGTTTCCTATTTTGCCTTCCAAAAGAGCACGAAATGGTGTAAACTATTCATCTTGCTGGATATATTTCTTTTTATCCCGCCCGAGCCGAGGAGGAGAGACAGATGGCCGATTGGAATAGGAAGGACGGTCAGAACCATGAGGGGAAGCTCTCCTATTACAGGGCTCTTAATGACATTGCCAATCAGATACATGCCGCCAGAGATATCAATGAAATCCTGATTAATCTCAAAGACAAAATGCTGAGTCTTTTCGATGCGGATCGCATCACCATCTATGTGGTGGACGGCAAGCGCAAAGAGATTTACTCAAGGTTCATGGCCGGAGATACTCCTGAGGAGATCCGTGTTCCCATCAACAATCAGAGCGTCGCCGGGTACACGGCAAACAACGCGAAAATAACGAACATCATCGATGCCTACGAGGGCCATGAACTGCGCATGATCAACACGGATCTCACTTTTGACAAGAGTTGGGACGAAAAGTTCGGTTATGTGACCAGACAGGTTCTGACGATTCCCATTTTTTATGAGAAGTATGTCATTGGGGTTTTGCAGCTCATTAACAAGAAGACCGGTGATCGCTTCACGGAGGAAGATCAGAATTCAGCTACGGAGGTGGCGAATGTTCTGGGCATCGCCTTTTACAACCAGAAGAAGCTTTCTCAGGAAAGGGTCAAGAAAACAAAATTCGATTATCTCATCAATAACAACATCATCACACAAAAGGAACTGGAACGGGCTGTTGCGATGGCCCGAACGCAAAAAACCCCTATCGAGTCGATCTTCACCAAGGATTTGAAGGTACGGAAAGAGGATGTGGGACGATCCCTCGCGGAATATTACAATTGCGACTATGTCCCTTTTTCGAGCAAGCATCCTATTCCAGGAGATCTGCTGGCTAAGTTGAAACCGGTTTACCTCAAAAAGAATCTGTGGGTTCCTTTGGAAGGAGAGGACGGCAGGGTCAAGATCTTGATCGACAACCCCATGAGGCTGGACAAGATCGACAGCGTGAAGACCCTCGTTCCTGCGGAGGAGTACGAATTTGCCGTGGGACTGAAAGAGGATATTCTGCAATTCTTGGACTACTTCTATGGGTCATCGAAGTTCAGGGATCAAGGCACCTTCCATGATATCCTCGGAAGAATGGATTCAGAAGAAGAGGAAGAGGTGGAAGGAGGCGCGGAAATGCTCACGGAAGATGACAGCGCCATCGTCCAGCTGGTCAATAAAATCATTACCGATGCCTGTAAGCGAAATTGTTCCGATATCCATATCGAGCCATACCCGGGAACTGAGGGAGCGGAAATTCGTTTCAGGGTTGACGGGGTATGTCACAATTACCAAACGGTGCCATACCACTACAGACGAGCCCTGGTTTCCAGACTGAAAATCATGGCGGATTTGGATATCTCTGAGCGGAGAAAGCCCCAGGACGGCAAGATAAAATTCAGGCGATTCAGCCCTTTGGATATCGAGCTGAGGGTCGCCACCGTCCCCACGGTCGGGGGTGAGGAAGATGTGGTGCTGCGTATCCTTAGTGCAGGCGAGCCCATCCCGCTCCAGGGCATGGGCATGAGCGAGAGAAACTACAGCCTCCTCCTGAACATGGTGACTAAACCTTACGGAATGATTCTTGCCGTGGGTCCGACGGGCAGCGGCAAAACCACCACCCTTCACGCCCTGCTGGCACATATCAACAAGCCTGAGAGGAAAATCTGGACAGCCGAAGACCCCGTGGAAATCACCCAGAGGGGACTGCGTCAGGTGCAGGTGCTGCCCAAGATAGGCTTTAATTTTGCCTCAGCCATGCGTTCTTTCCTCCGTGCCGATCCGGACGTGATCATGGTCGGTGAAATGAGAGACCATGAGACAGCAGCCATCGGGATCGAAGCGTCCCTGACCGGGCACTTGGTCTTCAGCACTCTCCACACCAACAGCGCGCCGGAGACCATCGTAAGGCTCCTCGAAATGGATATGGACCCCTTCAATTTTGCAGACGCGCTCCTGGGCATCCTCGCCCAGCGTCTGGTGCGAACCCTTTGCAAAGACTGCAAACAACCCTACCCTCCCAGCCGAGAGGAGTACGATGCCCTGGGGAGGATCTACAGCGGGGACTTCCAAGCCCTGGGTTTCCCCTACACCGGCGATTTGGTGCTTCACAAAGCGCATGGCTGTTCAAAATGCGAAAACACGGGCTACAAGGGCCGCACGGCGATCATGGAGCTCCTGGACGGGACAGAACCCATCAAGACGTTCATAAGAAGTAAGGCGGACATGGAGACCATAAGGGAGCAGGCGATCAAGGACGGCATGACAACGCTCATGCAGGATGGTATCCGAAAAGTGTTTCTGGGTGTCACGGATCCCCAGCAAGTACGGAAGGTCTGTATTCGGTGAGGGTTAATTACTTACAGTCGCTTTACCGTGTGGACCTCAACCTCCTCTGCCTCGAAAAACTTCCTTGTAAATGCTACCACCTGATCGGGCTCGTAGGGTTTACAGCTGAAGATATCAATGTAGGCGTTGTTCGTCAGGTTGGCAAAGTGACCTGAAATGAGGGACGTTTCGATGAGCTGGATCATGGAAAACCCGGCCACACGCTCATCCTGGCCGAAATGGACCACCTGGCACTGGCCAAAAGGTGTCATATCAATCCGGCGGCAGAGTTCCTTGACATAGGCCTTTATCTTTTCCGAGTCCCGAATCGTCTCGGGGTTGCAACGATACAGATCTAAACTGGTAAGCAGTCCCCAAGGGGCGGCATCTTCTTTGAGCGCGGCGCGTGCCTTCATTTCGACCTCCCCTCCTTTCCCCGTAATCCTCGACCCAGCCGAACAGAACCTCGTTCGCACCCATCCTCCGGAGCATGGCCATTGCGGGCATAGTTGACTACACTCCTTTGGCGCCCATTCCATCGTTCCGGAGGGAAGGCGCTTTTAGAGCTGATGTGATACCAGGATGGATTGTGTAAATTCCGAAGAATAGAATTAGTAAAGCATTTCTCCAATTTGTCAACCGAATTCTTGATCCGGGGAATCGGTTGATCTAGACGCTCAATGCTGCCAGAAAACCCTCCTTAATGGCCTCCAGGGCATTGCGCGGTTCCTTAGCGTCTCCTACCACGAGCACCTCGGGAACGATATTCTGGAGGGCGTTTACGATCTTGCTGTCCGGCCTCGAGCCCACGGCAATAACAACCGAGTCCGCGGGGACGAGGTCGTGACGGCCTTCTTTCTCGATTTTCACCCCCTCTGCGGTGATTTCCGTGGCCTTGGTTCCGGTCAGGATGGTCACCCCGAGTCGTCTGAGCTCGGACAGCACGGTCCAGCGGGTGGAGGCACCGACGTCTTGCCCTGCTTTGTTCCTCATCTCGAGCACGGTGACGGTTTTGTTCCCCCGGTTAACCAGGATCTCCAATGTCTCCCAGGTCTCGGCCCTGTTGGCCACCAGAAAATGGAGCACTTCAGGGGATAGGGTCCCCTGATTGGCTATATATAGGGCGGTTTCAAGGCCAACTGCGTTGCCGCCCACTATGACCACCCGTTTTCCCAGCCTTTCTTTTCCACACAGAACATCCCAGGCCTGCACCACCTTGTCGTCTTCAACACCGGGCGTGTCCGGCAGGACAGGCCTTGCGCCTGTGGCGACGATCACGGCATCCGGGGCCATGTCTTTGACAAATGCATGGTCCACCTCCTTAGCCAGAACCGTGTCCACTGAAAGCGCCTTCATGTTGCCGGCGAGATCGTTGGCGGCGGTAACCATGTCTTTTCTGCCTGGAATATCCCGGTTCAGAAGAAGCTGCCCGCCCAATTGGTTTTCCTTTTCCACGAGAAGGACTCTGTGACCCCGCTCTGCCGCAGTGCAGGCCGCCTTCATGCCGGCAGGCCCTCCGCCAACGACCAAGACCTTTTTTTCCCGGGCAGGCGTGCTCATCTCTACCTCCCCCTCCAGTCCGGCCCATGGATTGACGAGACAGGTGGCCGGTCGGAGTTGGAAGATATTGTCGAAACAGCCCTGATTGCAAGCGATACAGTGGACAATTCTGTCTACGTCTCCCTGCCAGGCTTTCCGAGGAAGGTCCGGATCGGCCAAAAGAGCCCGGGCCATGGTGACCATGTCCGCTTCTCCCTGTTGGATGATGGCTTCGCCCGCCCGGGGATCATTGATTCGATTGCTGGCCAGAACGGGTACGGTGACGGCGCTCTTAATCCCTTGAGCCAAATACGTAAAGGCCTTGGGCGGAACAAACATGCTCAGCTGGGGAACTCGGGTTTCGTCTCAACACCGAAACGCATCCTATTTTCAAGAGACCCGCCGTACCGATCTTCCCTCAAATTGGTCACGGGCGAAAGGAATTGGCTGATCAAATATCCGGCGCTGCCCAGGATCTCCACTGCGTCGAATCCAGCTTGTTGGGCCCGGCAGGCTGCTTCTGCGAACTTTGCCTGGACCCCGGGGATTTCGTCCAATTCAAGGGCTCTGGGGGTTTCTCCCGTCAATCTGGATCGAACAGCCGATGCGGAGAAGGGTTTTCTTCCACCGATCATGGCGGAATGGGTGTAGCGACCCGCCTGATAGAGCTGATCGGCAATGCTTGATCCGGCGGTTTTCACAGCGCGGGTAAGCTTTTGAAGACCCGGTATGAACCGGTCGTCGTTGATGCAGACCATGCTTCGCATGCCGCCGTACTCATCAATGGGGCATCCCCCCACAATGATCAGGCCCACCCCTCCTTCCGCCCTCCTTTTATAGAAGTGAACAAGGCGATCTGTGACTTCACCTTCGGGAGTGTACCCGAGATGCATGGCGGTCATGACCATTCGGTTCTTGAGTGTCATGGTGTTGATGGAAATCGGTGAGAAGAGATTTGGGAATTCCATGGCCAGTGTTCTCCTTTGGAGGCGTCCTCAGCGAAGGCCTGTCAGCAGTTTATGGAAAGTGGGGTACCGGACGGGTATACTAATGCCAAATGCCAAAATCTTCACCCTGTTAGATAGTTGGCCAAGAATGCCCAAGGTATAACCCCACTCTATTGTATCACTTGCAACGGAAAGCTATGCACAAGGCGTATCTAACAGGGCAAGAATGTCAAATGAATGTCAAAATCCAAAATCCAAACGTAGGAAAACTACCCCTTTTTTGTCATTTGACATTAGGATTTGATTTGGCATTTGAGCTTTGACATTTGACATTTTTAATCCTATTCCGTCACTCCAGTTTTACAAACTCCCTCCTGGCGGCAGCCCAACGTGGGATCCTCTGGTGCTGGGCTTTTTACTTGAAAGTCTTTGCATAACCGGCTGCTTCGAGACCGGCAACAGCACCCTGCCCTACGGCGACGGAAACTTGCCAGGGGGGCCCGCAGATATCACCGGCGGCGTAAATGCCGGGGATATTGGTCTCCTGCTTTTTGTTGGTATCAATGTACTTCATGTTTTCGGCATCGAGGGAAACACCGAGACGACTTGCCAGACCGATAGCCCCTTTGGCCCCCAGTTCTATGAAGACCCCCTTGACATCCAGGCGGGTCCCATCGTCCAGAAGAACCGCCTCCAGGGCGTTTTTGCCCAGGATTTCTTTAACCTTGCGGCCCTCATAGAGTCGTACGGCACCCTCCCTGATCTGCTGGGCAAGGGTTTCCGTGGCTTCAAGCTTTTCGCACACGAGGTGCACATCAGGGGTGTAGAACAAAAGGGTCAGGGCCCCTGTAAGGGCAGCACTTTCACAACCCACCACAGCCACAGGCTCACCGCGAAAAAAATTCGCATCGCAATCGACACAGTAACTTACACCGCGTCCGAGAAGTTCTTTTTCCCCGGGCACATTGAGTTTGTTCCGAGATATGCCGAGAGCAAAAATGACAGCCCTGCACTTAAAGGCTTTTCCGCTCTCCAGTCGTATCACAAACCAAGAATTTTCTTGAGAGACTTCCACGGCGTCTTCCTCCACGAACTGAGCTCCGAACTTCCGGGCTTGGCTCTGGCCTTCGCGGAGGAGCGTTTCCCCGTCTATGTTGGAAAGGCAACAGAAGTTTTCGATGTGGGCCTTATAGAGACTGCTTCTGTGCTGCCTTCCTAGAACCAGTACGGTCACCTTGGCCCGGACGGCATGGATGGCCGCCTGGAGCCCTGCCGGCCCTGTTCCAAGGACAATCACGTCATAGCTTTCATCGGGCATAGCATCCTCCTTTTAGGAAATCACTGCGGGATTTCATGTAAGTTTTCTTTCTAATGCCCTCCTTCTAAGAAGCGAAAACAATCCAGCACCCGTAGAACACCTTTCTGATCATGAGCGCTCACCCATGTCTTTTCACAAGCGAAAGACTCCGGAGGTCGGGATCTTGGAATCAACTCATTTTCCGCCTTTTTGTCTTAGGTGCATAAAAACAAAAAATAAAACACGAAACAAGGAAAACAAGATGAGCCATCCTGCTTTTCGCGCTTTCCCGATTCGTCACTTCTGTAAGGCTTTGGGCTTCAGTGGCTGTATAACGTAGTAGCCCTCTAAGGTGAATGACCGGCTAAGGCTCATC